>ONWQ01000043.1 GCA_900321565.1 uncultured Eubacteriales bacterium | reverse complement strand
TTCTGTGAAAGATGAGACTGGATCAGGAAAGCATGGCTGCGCCGATGATCCCGGCATCCGGGCCGAGCCTTGCAAGTTCTATACGGCTGGAAGGCAGATCCTTGTAGAGAATATACTTTGGTACCTCGACACGAAGAGCGTCCAGCAGGAAACTGCCTGCCTTGCTCACACCGCCGCCGAGAACGATAACTTCCGGATCCAGAACATTGCATACGGATGCGAGTGCCTGCGCAAGGCAGAAAACATAACGCCGGAAAATCTTAACACCAAGGGGATCACCTTCACGTGCTGCATCAAAGACCATTTTTGCATTGATGGCCTGGATGTCTCCTTTACATGCTGTCATGATGCTGCTTTCAGGATGACGGACTACCTGTTCGCGTGCCATACGGATAATTGCGGTGGCACTGCAGTATCTTTCCAGACATCCGCGATTGCCACAGGAGCACGGTTCGCCATCAAGCTCCAGAATTGCATGTCCCAGCTCACTGCCTACACCATGTGCACCGCTCCAGATGCGACCGTTGAGGATGATTCCACTGCCAACACCGGTTCCCAGAGTGATAAAAACACTGGAGGATGTTCCCGCACTGACTCCCGCAACGCTCTCGGCAAGACCTGCTACAGTTGCGTCATTATCGATGAATACGGGTTTGTCGATATGCTTTCTGAATTCCTCGCGGAATGGTACATGATGCCAGCCGAGGTTTGTACAGAATATGACTTCACCAGTTTTGGGATCTGCTACCCCGGGAACACCTGCACCGATCGAAGCTACATCCAGCAATGAATAGCCTCCGTGTTCAAGCATTTTCAAGCAGCAGTCAGCCATCTGTGCAATCTGTTCTGAAAACGGAAGATCAGTGCGGGTAACGACAGCACTTCTCTCGAGAATGTGCCCGGAATCATCGACTATGCCAGTCTGAATCCCTGTCCCTCCAATGTCAAGACCAATTCGGATCATGGTGAAGACCTCCTAAACTTGTGTTATGGATTATCTGTGTGAAGCATAGAATTAATAATCATGATCATCTGTCTGATCATACATATTGCTCAGACGACGGTCAAGCTCATGGGATGCACTGTATCCCAGACGCTTTAATGAGTAATTGCGTGCAGCAACTTCGACAATAATCGCCAGATTCCTGCCTGGTCGTACAGGCGTAATCAGCTGGGGAACCTGAACTCCGAGAATTGTTATAAAATTATCTTCAAGACCGAGCCTGTCGTATTCCTTACCTTCGACCCATTGCTCAAGATGGATCACAAGATCAATGGATTTGTGGACAGCTACAGCGCCGACACCATACATGGCACGGATATCAATGATTCCAATTCCGCGTATTTCCATAAAATGACGTATCATGGCGGGACATTCACCGATCAGCCGGGTTTCGCTGACTCTGCATATTTCTACTACGTCATCGGCTACCAGCTGATGTCCTCTTTTGACGAGCTCAAGCGCCGTTTCACTCTTTCCGACGCCGCTGGAACCTGTAATAAGAACACCCACACCATGCACATCAACAAGCTCGCCGTGACGGGTAATTCTGGGCGCAATTTTCCGGCTGATGTACATGATTGCTTCAAGCACAAATTTGGTTGTGCTTTTTTCTGTCAGAAACACCGGAATATTGCGTTCCCTGGCAATGAGAAGCAGGTCTTCCGGTGGCTGCATACCACGGCAACATATAACGCAGGGAATGTCATAGGAAAAGTACTTTTTCAGCATACTCTTGCGAGTATCCTCAGTCATGGAATTCAGGTAGGTCATTTCAACCTTGCCAATGACCTGAGGACGTTCAAAAGCAAAGTACTCATAAAAGCCGCAGAACTGCATACCCGGCCTGTTGACATCAGCGGCCTGTATATCCCACTGCTCCTGAGTGGTGGGGGACAGGACCTTCAAGGCGAGGGACTGAATGAAATCGGTAACCCTGATCATATGCATTCTCCATCCTGATCCGTTAGAAGTGGGAACGTATCCTGTACATTAGTTGCACTGATCCAAACCGAGGGTCAGCTCAAACAGCTCAGCATGTGCTTCGAGATACTGTGCAATGCCATCTTCTTCATTGGTCATACAGACAGCATCAGCAGCATTTTGCACTTCAGCGGAAGCATTCCCCATGGCGATTCCAAGCCCAGCAGCCTGAAGCATACTGATATCGTTGATACCATCACCGAACGCACACACCTGTTCCATGGGGACTTTCATTTGCTGCATAACCATGGTCAGCGCGTTCCCCTTGGAAGTGCCGAAGGGATTGAATTCCAGATACTGCGGTTTCGATGTGGAAACACTGGCTTTGCCTGAAAAGATACGCAGAGCGTCCTGAAATAAAGTGGTAATGATCCTGGACTCACTGATCAGAAGAATCTTGTTTGTCGGATGCTTATCCACAAATGCATGCAGGTTGTTTTCATGTACACCGGTAAGCAGGGAAGAGCGCTGATAAGCCTCTGCCCACTTACTGCCGATCATCTGATAATGAAATGTTGCACCTTCATATGTATGAGCATAGCAATGATGATCTGCAGCAAAGTCAAGAATGGAATGCGCCGTATTCTGATCCAGAATCTGTCGCCATATAACATTGCCTTCTGTGTCTAGAAGCTCAGCTCCATTGGATGCAATAGCTGCATCAGCACACCCGAGTTTTTGAAGAAATGGTTTCATGCTTTCAGGTGCCCGCCCACTGGCTGGAATGATCTTTATGCCATGCTGACTCAGCTGATGGAGAACGGATATGGTCTTGCAGGATATGGATAAGTCATTATGAAGCAATGTATCATCAAGATCAAAAACAATACAACGGATCAAATGCAGGTCACCTTTCCCTCAGTGATTGGATCATCTGAATAAGCTGACAAATCAGCACTTCTCTTCAGTATGACAGCAGATTCATCAGACATAGTAAAGCCATCAGGAAAAAAAAGCAAGCAGACGGTTTACTGAAATTTCAGCCCTGGAGAATTTGGCATGAATTAATTGGAAATGAATGCTGGCAGACCGTTGCTTTTTTTAGTATAATCAATCCAGGTATTGGGGGTGGACTATGTTTACTGGATTCCCGGCTGAGACTGAACAGTTTTTTATGGATCTGCGCTTTCACAATGAACCCGCATTTTTCCACAGGGAACACGAGCGCTATCTGTCTGTAGTGCAAAGACCTTTTTATGACTTTATAGAGGATATAATGCCGACGCTGCTGGAAATCGATCCGCAGATGGAACCGAGGCCGAATAAGATTCTGGCGCGTATACACAGGGATACACGTTTTACGAAGGATAAATCCCCTTACCGCGATCATCTATGGATTTTTTTCCATCGCACGGCAGAGGATAAACATGGCAGTGCCGGTTTCTGGTTTGAGTATGGCGCGGGAAGAATTGCATGGGGAATGGGGTCCTGGGGGGAGAATCGTCCGGTCATGGATCGTTTCCGCCGGGAATTGGTTGCAGATCCTGAGCGGTATATTCGCCTGATCAGGAATTGCCATTTTCCATCCCGGAATCTCGTTATGGATTCTGATTTCTTTAAGCGCATGGATGTCCCGGCTTCCTTACCAGAAGCGCTGAAACCATGGTATCTGAGTAAAAGCATTTCGATTATTCAGAAGTATCCGGATATAGGAGCCTGTGCTTCCAGACGAATCCTGGAATGGGTGCGTGAGGATTTCCGGGCGATGTCGCCCATATACCTAATGCTTCGCGGCATGCAGGATGAACTGAATGCAAAGGAATAATCACAATGAACTGATAAAGAGTAAACCTGAATACAGAAAGGATGACAATATGGACTGGCTTCAATTGAAAAGTGGCTCGGATGTGCGTGGAAATGCCATGGGTACGCACATTACTCTGACACCGGAAATCGCTTGTGCGCTGGGTACGGCCTTTGCATTGTTTACTGCTGCACATTGCAATAAAAATATAAGCAAAGTAACAATTTCAATAGGCCGGGATAGTCGTCTGACTGGCCCGGAACTGCTGAAAGCTGTGGCTGAGGGGATTGCAAGAACAGGAGCATCAGTTCTGGACTTTGGAATGTGCACAACTCCGGCGATGTATATGTCCATTATTACACCGCCCTGTGAACCAGATGGCGCTATCATGGTGACAGCAAGCCACTTGCCACCGGAAAGAAACGGACTGAAGTTCTTCCTTGAAGATGGCGGACTTGAAGAAAAAGATGTTGTTACGCTTCTGCAACAGGCATCTGCAGTGAAGCCTGAAGAGTATAAGAGTGCAGGAGCTATCAGACAGTATCCTTTTCTGGAAAAATATACGGATCTTTTGGCGGAACGAATCCGCAAAGGTTTGAACACCGACGAAAAAGAGCCGCTTCATGGGCTGCACATAGTCGTGGATGCTGGAAACGGTGCGGGTGGATTCTATGCTGCACTACTGGACAGACTTGGAGCCAACACGCAGGGCAGTCAGTTCTTAGAGCCGGATGGGCGTTTCCCTAATCATATGCCGAATCCTGAAAATGAGGAAGCAATGCAAGCGGTGACCAGAGCCGTACGGGAAGCCGGAGCAGATCTCGGTGTCATTTTTGATGCCGACTGTGACCGTGCTGCAATCGTTGACGGTGATGGAAGAGCCATCAACAGAAACCGTCTGATTGCGCTAATCTCTGCCATACTGCTTAACAGAACGCAAGGCATTACAGTTGTTACGGATTCGGTAACAAGCTCCGGGCTCAAGAAGTTCATTGAGAAACATGGTGGTAATCATTATCGTTACAAGCGAGGATATCGCAATGTAATCGACACTGCAATCCGTCTGAATCGGGAAGGGGTTGATTGCCCCCTTGCGATTGAGACCAGTGGTCATGCTGCATTACGTGAGAATCACTTTCTTGATGACGGGATGTATCTGGCCACAGTGCTCATCGTCGAAGCAATGCATATGAAGCAATGTGGAAAAACGCTGGGATATCTGATTGAGGATCTGCAGGAACCTGTTGAAAGCAGGGAGATCAGACTGACAATCACAGATGAGGATTTCCGGAACGCTGGTCAGAATGCGATAGCGAAAGTACTGGATTATGCGGCTTCTGCAGAAAGCTGGCATATTGCACCTGACAATCGTGAAGGGGTTCGTATTTCGTTTGATCTTGATGGCGGAAAAGAAAACGGATGGTTCCTTCTCAGACTCTCTGTACACGATCCTGTTTTACCACTGAATCTGGAAAGTGATGTCATGGGCGGGATTCACTATATGCTTACAGCACTGTATGATGTCCTCAGAGATGTGACCGGTATCGATCTGACAGCTTTGCAACAATCACTCCGAGAATGAAGCCTGGCTGTGCAGAACATGATGCCTGAAAAGAAGCTGTGATTTGTGGCAGCATAGTCCGTGAAGAGCCCAGGCAGTCTGTTCAATGCGAACCCATGCATCATGAATCTTGGCGGCATTTCCCTCAATGGGGATGCCGCTGTTTTTTACATCATGGAAAACAGTGAACGAAGAAGATGCACAACCGAGCAACAGCGCGGTTTTCGGCAGAGGCTCAGCAAGCAATTGCTGTTGAGTTGTGCCCAGCAGTGCCTGCATGGACAATCTGCGGAACCGTGAAGCAGGATACCTTCGCGTTGTACACTGCTCAATAAATCCTGGATACGAGGTTGCGCTTTCCGCAAGTTTGCGCATACGGTCTTCGATACCTTCAGAAATCTCGGGGAGCGATTTCCATTGAGACATGGTCATTCTCTTCAATGTACTTATCAAAAGAAAATCCTGAGCTTTTTCATCCAGCAGATGTCCTGCGTGCGCATCCTGCTCCAGCAAATGATAGGATTTCTCAGGCAGGCAAGACTGAACAGCAGACCAGTTTCCGCTGATGATTCCTTCACGGACAGCACTGGCGGATGGTTGAAAGGGATCAGCAGTATGATCATGGTAATCTCCGGTCCGCTGTATCGGATAAGGTATCATGTGTACGCCGAGCCGATCGATTGCTGAAAGATAGGCGACAGCCAGAATATTGTTTGGCTGATGCAGCAGATTACCGGCTCCGGAAATCAAACGATCAGCTACCATGCTTGAAGCCTCTGCATAGGACTGACCATTTTGCATTGCAGTGCGAATTTCGTCGCGATACAGTTCTCTTGATTCAACCATCCAGGTACTGACACGCCTGAGTAATGACAGATCGGGGCATTCTGCGCCAAAAGCCAGGGCATTACAACCGACACCGGCCAGAAG
Source organism: uncultured Eubacteriales bacterium (assembly GCA_900321565.1). Lineage (GTDB taxonomy): Bacteria > Bacillota > Clostridia > Christensenellales > Aristaeellaceae > UBA2943. The sequence continues at coordinate 15,948 of ONWQ01000043.1, read as the reverse complement.
ACTGACTGCGGCCTGGGCATATTCTTCTGCAGAGCGAACTGCATAAAGGGCAGGCAATGCGATCACAGCATCCGCACCGTAAGAAAGTGCCATCCGGACCCGTGTATCGGCAGGTAGACAGGCAAAAGTACCACGTTGCGTTACACAGGGAGTCATACATACAATTACAGCATCTGCCTGTGCCCTTTCCCTTGCCATTTTCAGATGATATGCGTGCCCGTTGTGAAGTGGGTTATATTCAGCGACGATTCCTAAAATGTTCACGAGCCCTGCCTGCCTTCCTCAGATCTATAAGCCTAATACTTTCTGGAAGAGCATGAAAAACCCTTTTCAGTCAGCAGAAAATCCTGTATAATATGCCTGACCTGTGGATTTACATGGAGTCTGGATATTTGAGGAGGAATTGAACATGTCTGTAATTGATCAGATCAAAGCAAAAGCAAAAACACAGCTGAAGCACATTGTTCTGGCAGAGGGTGATGAACCAAGAACTGTGCAGGCTGCAGCTAAGATTGTGGCAGAGGGTCTTGCCAAAATTACGCTTGTCGGCAAAGAAGAAAGTATTCGTAAGGTAGCAGCCGAAACGGGTACGGATCTGACAGGCGTGACTCTTGTTGATCCGGCAACATATGCCAAGAGCGAAGCCTATGCTGAAAAGCTTTGCGAACTGCGGCAGAAAAAAGGCATGACCCCTGAACAGGCAAAGGATCTGGTCTATAATAATACTTTGTACTTTGCTACAATGATGCTCAAAATGGATGATGCAGACGGTATGGTGGCTGGTGCCATCAATTCAACCGGCAATGTACTGCGTCCGGCACTGCAGATTATCAAGACCGCCCCTGGTATTTCCACTGTTTCCAGTTGCTTTGTTATGGAATTGCCTAACGGAGATTATGGTGACAATGGAGTTATGCTGTTTGGCGACTGCGCTGTAAACATTGAGCCCAATGCAGACGAGCTTGCTTCTATTGCTGTAGCTACAGCCAAAACAAGCCGTGAACTCCTGTCTGCTGAACCACGTGTTGCCATGCTTTCTTTCTCAACCAAGGGAAGTGCGAAGCATGAAGTGGTAACCAGAGTTCAGGAAGCTACACAGAAAGCTCATGAGCTTGCTCCGGACATCCAGCTGGATGGTGAACTGCAGGCTGATGCAGCACTGGTGCCTGAAGTTGCAAAGCTGAAAGCTCCCGGAAGCACTGTCGCAGGAAACCGGCCTAACGTACTGATTTTCCCGAACCTTGCAGCAGGTAATATCGGCTACAAACTTGTGCAGCGACTTGCTGGTGCAAAGGCAATCGGACCGATTATCCAGGGACTGGCTAAGCCTGTAAATGATCTTTCCCGTGGCTGCAATGTAGAAGAAATTGTAAATACGGTTGCTGCGGTTGCTGTGAAAGCCCAGGGCTGATGTGATAAGAATTAAGAAGGAGTTTAGTTGTCTATGAAAATCTTGGTGGTCAACGCAGGTTCTTCCTCCTTGAAATATCAGCTGATTGATATGGATGGCGAGGTCATGATTGTCAAGGGACAGGTCGAACGTATCGGCATTGAGGGCGGACACCTGAAGCAGGTGGTTCAGTTCCCCGGTGCTGAGAAAAAGGTTATAGAGATCTTTCAGCCGATTGCTGACCATGTGGAAGCAACACAGATGATGCTGACCGCACTCCAGGATGACAAAAAAGGTGCCATTAAGAGTGTTGTGGAAATCGGTGCGGTTGGACACCGGGTACTGCATGGCGGAACAAAGTTCTCGGCATCCGTTGTAATTAATGAGGCAGTGAAGGATGCTATCCGTGAATGCATCCCTCTCGGACCACTGCATAATCCTGCGAATCTTATGGGTATTGAAGCATGTGAAAAAGTTATGCCTACAACACCCCAGGTCGCTGTTTTCGATACTGCTTTCCATCAGACCATGCCGCCGAAGGCATATATGTATGGTGTGCCTAAGAAGTATCATGACGAGTATGGAGTCCGCAGATATGGCTTCCATGGTACCAGCCATCGTTATGTTTCCAAACGCGTCTGCGAGTTCCTTGGCATCAGCCCGCTTGGACAGAAAATCATTATCTGCCATCTTGGGAACGGCTCAAGTCTCAGCGCCGTTGTGGATGGAAAGTGCGTAGATACATCAATGGGCCTTACTCCGTTGGATGGTCTGCTGATGGGAACACGGTGCGGAACCTTGGATCCTGCAGTTGTGCAGTTCATTGCCAATACTGAGAAGATGAGTGTAGACGATGTTCTTTCTATGATGAACAAAAAGTCTGGCTTGCTCGGAATCAGTGGCCTCTCCAGCGATATGCGAGATATTGATGCAGCAGCAGACCATTATAATGGAGACGCAATGCTGGCCCGTGATATGCTGGTTTATGGGATCAAAAAGTATATTGGCGCATACACGGCTGCAATGGGCGGAGTTGACATGATCGTCTTTACAGCAGGCATTGGTGAAAACAATGGTGCTCTGCGGGAACGTATTATGGAAAACATGGAATACCTCGGTGCCAAGCTGGATCATGCAAGGAATGCAGCTTGTGCTGACGGACATGCAACAGAATGCGTAATCTCTACAGAAGACAGCAAAGTCAAGATTCTAGTCATTCCGACCAATGAAGAGATCATGATTGCACGGGATACTCTTGAATTGGTTACAAAGTAATCAGCCGATAAAGAACCCATGAAGAGGCGGACCCGATGGATCTGCCTCTTTTTTACCTGCAGAGTAAAACAGGAACTCAGAGCAGCCATTTGAGCTTCTGGTATGCATCGACATTGCAAAAAGTGTGGAAAACCTGTTGACAAACATTTTTTTCATCTTTATAATGTCGAATGGTCACGATGAGGAGGACACACACGATGCTAGATGTTTCGGAATGTACCCGTAATCCTGGCACACAGTACCTCTTTGCTGTGGAGCAGGCCATTGCTCCGCAGGAAGTCAGTGGCGAAACAATGACATTTGAACCTGTTTCTTTGTCGGGAGTTTTTTTCGCTGATGATCACGGGAATGTTACCGTTGACGGAAAGTTATCGGTGATTGTTCATGCGCATTGTGCCAATTGTCTGAAAGCAACCGAAACAAAGGTTACTGCAGACTACCGGGAAACGTTTCTGCGAGATGGAGATCCGGAGGATAATGAAATCTTTGTATATACAGGTCACATCGTTGATCTGGAAAGATTGGCATTATCATATGTGATATTGAATCTGCCTATGCGGATTTTATGCAGGCAAGATTGTACCGGGTTACTCAGTTATCTTCCGCAGGACGAGTTCATGGAGCGACAGAAGGAAATGCCTGGTCAGCATCCTTTTGCGGCACTAGGACAGCTGCTGGACCTGAAAACGGGCAGCGATGCGGATCAGGATTAACATTGCCTTGACAATGCGTTGAGGTCATGGATGAGGAGGTGTGAGTATGGCTCTTCCGAAGGGGAAAATTTCCAAGGCTCGCAAGCACAGCCGTCGTGCAAATTGGAAGCTCGAACAGCCTGCGATTGTTGAATGCCCAAGATGCCACAAGATGAAGCTGGACCATCATGTCTGCAAGTTCTGCGGTTATTATAATGGTACAGAAGTAATCAAGATGGATGAAGAAAAAAAGGAAGCCTAATCGGCATATACACTCGCGGAAGAAAGAGGAGTAGACTGTACAGACGGTCAGAGAGAGTGGTTTACCAGCTGAAAGACCACTTACGTACGAGGCAGTTGAAGTCGCTTTTTGAGAGTCAGGGTGAGCATGATTATGTTAGCTCTGCACGGTTGCACCCGTTATCGTGTCAAAAGGCAGTTTTTTCTGCGAAGCAAGGTGGTACCACGGAGCAGTCCGTCCTTCGGGACAGACTGCTTTTCTTTATTTAGAAGGGTGGACCTGTGTGAACAACTTTTGGAGCCAAACAAATTTCTCTGAACTATTATCCCCGAGTGGCCTTCTGATCCTGGTGGGTGCAATTCTTGGATTCTTCTCCAGACCGATATCGGAGCACCTGCCTTTGAAATCTGGAAGAAATAACGATCTGATTCTTAAAGGAATTGGATGTATACTTGTATTTATAGGCGCAATTATGATGTTTTTAGTATAAAACCTTAGAGGGAGGAATCGATATGTCTGAGTTTTCCAAAGACCAGGTAATGGATACAAGGTTTAATCCCCAGGCGATTGAAAAGGAAATATATGATGCATGGGAATCGAGTGGCGCTTTTGTAGCCCATCGTGTAGAAGGCAAAAAGCCTTTTACTATAGTCATGCCTCCACCCAATATAACAGGTCAGCTGCATATGGGACATGCAATGGACTGTACACTACAGGATGCGGCTATTCGGTATCATCGAATGAAAGGTGATCCAACGCTCTGGCTACCAGGCACAGATCATGCTGCAATCGCTACTGAAGTCAAGATCATTGATGCAATGCGTGAGGAAGGGCTGACCAAGGATTCTCTTGGACGCGAAGGCTTCTTAAAGCGTGCATGGGCCTGGAAGGAAAAATATGGCAACCGAATTACCATGCAGCAACGTCGGATGGGTGCATCATGTGACTGGTCTCGGGAAAGATTCACGATGGATGAAGGTTGCAGCCGTGCAGTACGTGAAGTGTTTTGCAATCTGTATGAAAAGGGTCTGATTTATCGGGGAAGTCGTCTGGTAAACTGGTGCCCATGCTGTAACACATCGTTGTCCGATGCGGAAGTTGAGTATGAAGAGAAAGACGGGTCATTCTGGCATCTGTACTATCCGGTGAAGGAAACCGGAGAAATGCTTGAACTTGCAACTACGCGCCCGGAAACCATGCTGGGTGATACTGCTGTGGCAATCAACCCCGCTGATGAAAGGTATGCGCACCTGCATGGATGTCATGTTATTCTGCCACTCCTGAATAAGGAAATCCCGATCGTATGTGACGAACATGCTGATATGACAAAAGGAACCGGTGTAGTCAAAATTACACCAGCGCACGATCCGAATGACTACGAAGTTGGTCTGCGTCATAATCTTCCCATTGTCAGAGTGCTGACATTTGATGGCCATATGACTGGTGCGGCAGATAAGGAAGAGAATGATGCACTGTTTGCGTCTGGTAAGGCTGCTGTTGGCGAACCACGGGTTCTGGATTGCGGCAAGTATGCGGGAATGACTTCGGGACAGGCGCGTAAGGAAATCGTCAAGGACCTGGAAGCAGGCGGCTATCTGGGCAAGGTAGAACCGCTGAAGCATGAAGTGGGAACATGCTATCGTTGCCATACTGTTGTTGAGCCTATGGTTTCAAGACAGTGGTTTGTGCGCATGGAGCCTCTTGCAAAGCCGGCGATTGAAGTAGTCAAAACAGGAAAAACACGCTTTTTACCTGAGCGTCTGGAAAAAACTTACATGAACTGGATGGAGAACATCCGTGACTGGTGCATTTCAAGACATCTCTGGTGGGGGCACAGGATACCTGCCTGGTATTGTGATGACTGTGGTGAGACGATCGTATCGCGGACTGATCCCAATGTTTGCCCGAAGTGCGGAAGCCATCATATTCAACAGGATGAGGAGGTACTGGATACATGGTTTTCCAGTGCACTATGGCCTTTCTCTACGCTGGGATGGCCGGATGAAACGGAAGATTTGAAGTATTTTTATCCGACAACCATGCTGGTAACCGGTTATGATATTATCTTCTTCTGGGTTGCCCGGATGATATTCTCAGGCATCGAGCAAATGGGAGAAACACCATTTGAAACTGTGCTGTTCCATGGGCTTGTACGAGATGAACTTGGACGAAAAATGTCAAAATCTCTGGGAAACGGTGTGGATCCACTGGAGATTATTGAGCAATATGGAGCGGATGCATTACGATTCTCGCTGCTGATGGGTATCAGTCCTGGTAATGATACCCGGTATTCTAAAGAAAAGGTTGAATCTGCCAGAAACTTTGCGAACAAGGTATGGAATGCCAGCCGCTTTGTTCTTATGAACGTTGATCATCCGGTATCATTGACGCCAGAACATCTAACCATGGCTGACAAATGGATCCTGACACGTTTCAGGCAGGCTGTAGAGGATATAACTGCGCACAATGAAGAAGGTGAGTTTGGTTTAAGTGCGAATCGCATCTATGATTTCGCATGGAGTGAGTTCTGTGACTGGTATATTGAACTTGCCAAGCCGTGGCTGCTTGGAGATGACCAGACTGCAAAGGAAACGGTACAGGGTGTTCTTCTTTATGTGCTTGAGGGCTTGCTGAAGCTTTTGCATCCGTTTATGCCTTTCCTGACTGAACAGGTGTACAGATATCTTCCTTCTTCCGATGGATTCCTGATGCTGAAAGAATGGCCAAAATCTGAAACTATCCCGGTATTTCCACAGGAAGCTGACGAGATGGAGCGGATCATGGAAGTAATTCGTTCCATTCGAAACCTGCGTACAGAAATGAATGTTCAGATGGGCAAGCGCACAAGAGTTCTTTTCCAGGCAACTGAAGATTCAAGAACGATTCTGGAGTCCGCAATTGCATACTTCCAGAGACTTGCAGGTGCAAGTGAAGTCGGCTTTGTTGAAAATGCCAATGATATCCAGGAAAAGACAGTATCGGCTGTAACCCATGCGGGAACGGTTTATATCCCACTTGGCGATCTTGTAGACTTTGCCAAGGAAAAAGCCAGACTGGAGAAGGAATTGGAAAAACTTCAACAGGAGATCAGTCGTACAGAAGGAAAACTGAACAATCCTGGTTTCGTAAACAAGGCTCCGGCTCAACTGGTTACCCAGGAACGTGAGAAACTAGAAGCTAACCGTGTCAAGGCAACAGCACTCGAGCAGCGAATTCAGGAATTGAAGGAGAGTCTTGCATGACCGCTCAGGAAGTCATTGATGCCATCCATGCTCGACAGTCAACTGGCTTTAAATCCAGTTTACAATTGACACAGAAACTGATGGCTGAGATGCAACTGAATACAAAACTTACGGTGCCCGTCATTCATGTGGCGGGCACCAATGGTAAAGGAAGTACCTGTGCCATGCTGATGTCTGTTCTGGAAAAGGCAGGCTATCGCACGGGTTGTTATACATCACCTTTTCTTCAGTCCTATCACGAACGGATCAGAATAGGTGGAATACCAATCGACGATGAATTGCTGGCCAGTGTGGGAACCAGGGTCTTGGCTGCGGCAGAACATCTGGAACAGGTGTATTCGGTTCACTATATGCCATTTGAATTGGGAACTGTCCTGGCAATCGCTGCATTTCATGAGGCGCATTGTGATGCCATAATTCTAGAGACTGGTATGGGTGGAAGGCTGGATGCAACAACTGCAATTGAGCCTGATCTTTGCATTATCACCAGAATCGGAATGGATCATATGGATTATCTTGGGAATACACTTGGCGCAATTGCTGGAGAAAAGGCAGGAATCCTGTGCCCGGGGATACCTTTGGTCCTCAATGCCATGCCAAAGGAAGCATCGGATGTGATTCTGGCCAGAGCTTGTGCGCTGAATGTACCGGTACAGCGCAGTGATGACTGGATTCCCAGGAAGGTCGAAGTTTTTGAAAAGTCACTGAGGGTCTGTGTTTCAATCAGAAATGACTGGGACGTGTCTGTAAACTTGGCAGGAAAGCATCAGGTTGAAAACATCCTGGGTGTCTTGTGTGCCGTAGAAACCCTGCGGGACATGGGACTCCGAATTCCTTCATCTGCGGTGCAGGACGGACTCAGAGAATTACACTGGCCAGGGAGACTGGAATGGCACGGAAACATTCTGATGGATTCAGCCCATAATGAGGATGGCTTAAAAACACTGGCTGCCTATTGGAATCAGACATGCGGGGGTAAAAACGCAGTATTGCTCACCGGTATGATGACTGATAAGGTAACCGACAAAGTTTTATATGAACTATCAAAACTTTCAGAAACCATAGTGACTGTCTGCCCGGCCGAACACAGAGGAATGTCTGCAGAAACTCTGGCAACCAGGCTGAAGGATCTCAGTGGACATTTTGTATACAGCAGCTCCAGTGTCGAAGAAGGGCTCAGACTTGCCTGCCAACTGGCCGATGAACAGCAGGCATGTGTCATTGTTTCCGGCTCAATGTACCTGGTTGGTGCTGTGCGCACTCTGCTGGGGTTATCCTGGAGAGGAGAATGAACCATCATGGCATTTCATCATATACCAGTACTGTATGAACCGGTTTTGCAGTGGATGGAAGCCAAGCCCGACGGTATATACCTGGATGGAACGCTTGGTGGTGGTGGACACAGTGCCGGAATACTTGACAGTAGTGGTGGCACTGCTACTCTTTATGGATTGGATCGAGACCCTGCTGCACTGACAGCGGCAACCAGCAGGCTCCAGAAGTATCCTGGCTTTCATCCACTCCGTGGAAACTTTCATGACGCTCCGGATATTCTGCGAGCAGAAGGTGTAGAGTATCTGGATGGCGTATTATTAGACCTTGGGGTATCTTCGCCCCAGCTTGACGAAGCTGAGCGCGGATTCTCATATCACGCAGATGCGCCTCTTGATATGCGGATGGACCCAAGTCAGGCGATTTCCGCAAGGGAAATCGTTAACACTTGGTCCGAAAACGAATTACGACGTATTCTGCAGGAGTATGGCGAAGAAAAGTGGGCAGCCAGAATTGCAGGAATCATCTGTGAACACCGGCAAATCAAACCATTGGAATCTACAATGGATCTCGTTGAATGTGTGGATGCAGCAATTCCCAAAAAGGTCAGAAAAAAAGACGATGGACATCCGGCACGGCGCACGTTTCAGGCGATCAGAATTGCTGTGAACGATGAGCTTGCTCCTTTGGACAGCGCAATTTGTGGTCTGGTTGATATGCTCCGTCCTGGTGGCAGGATATTGATTATTACATTCCATTCACTGGAAGATCGCATTGTCAAGCATTGTTTTCAGCGCCTTCAGCATCCGTGTATCTGCCCTCCGAAGGCTCCAATATGTACTTGTGGCAGAAGAGCAAAGGTGAGAATCCTTGGTGGGGGTGCTATAAAGCCAACTGCTGATGAAGTTCAGCAAAACCCGAGAGCTCGTAGCAGTATACTACGAATAGCAGAAAAGCTGGAGGTACAGTAGTGTCGAAACTGTTTGTGGTTGGCACACCAATCGGAAATCTGCAGGATTTGTCCCCCAGAGCGATCGAAGTGCTGTCGACTGTCAGCTTTATAGCCTGTGAAGATACGCGACAGACTATGAAGCTGCTACAGGTGTTTCATATCCATACTCCGTTGATTGCGTGCCATATGCATAATGAGCATTTCAGGGGTGAGCAGCTGGCTGAGCGTATGCTTGCAGAGAATGTTGATGCTGCGCTTGTGACTGATGCGGGTATGCCATGTATATCGGACCCGGGTTATCTGTTTGTTCGTGAGTGTGCAATGCGAGAGATTGAGATTCTTTCTGTGCCAGGATGCTGTGCGGCACCGTCAGCCATTTCAGTCAGTGGTATGGATGCGAGAGAATGGACCTTTTATGGATTCTTGCCAAGAGAAAAGAAAGAACTGAGGGATAAGCTCAAAGCTATTGGCAGAGAAGAAAGGCTGGCTGTAATCCATGAGTCTCCATACAGAATTCTGGAGCTATTGACGATGATACAGGATGTGCTTCCTCAGTCTGAAGTTTCAGTTTCATGCGATCTTACGAAGCTTCACGAGCTCACTCTCCGTGGAAGTGTAGAAACTGTACTTAAACAGATGCAAAGTAATCCCAAAGTTGAAAAGGGAGAATACTGTCTGGTCCTGAAACCGGCAAAAGCTTCAGAGGATGTTGCACCAGAGTCGCAAGAATTGCCTGTAGAATGGTTGATCCTGAAACATATGCTTGATGGTGAAAGCCTGCGTGATGCTCAGGAATCTGTACAAAAAAGTGGAATAAAAAGGAATGCTGTAAAGCAAGCAGCAATTCATATCAAGAACAAACTGGAGGAGGCATTCTTATGAAGCTTCGTGTAGTCCAGGCCTCTGAAATAATACCTATTGTTTCAGAACTGTGCATAAAAGCAAACGAACAATTGCCTGAAGATCTTTGTGAAACTATGCGTATGGCTATTGAGAATGAAACCTATCCACCTGCTAAGGAAATTCTGGATGTGTTAAGGGAAAATGCCAGAATTGCAGCGCTAGAACATGTACCGGCATGTCAGGATACTGGCATGACAGTGGTTTATGCTGAAGTTGGTCAGAATGTTCATATTGAAGGAAACTTTGAGGAAGCAGTCCAGGAAGGAATTCGACAGGGCTATGTAAATGGTTATCTCCGGAAAAGCGTCGTCCGAGATCCGTTTGATCGTGTTAACACAGGGGATAACACCCCTGGAATCCTGCATGTTCGTTTGGTCCCAGGTGACAAGATTCGCCTGACAGTTGCCCCCAAAGGAGCTGGATCTGAGAATATGTCGAGGATGACTATGCTGACACCTGCACAGGGCTTGGAAGGTGCCTTTCAGTTTGTCATGGAGACCGTTCGAAAAGCGGGTGCTAATCCATGTCCACCTATGATTCTTGGTATTGGAATAGGTGGTAATTTTGAAACAGCACCTCTGCTTGCTAAAACCGCCTTATTGGATCCTCTGAATGTACGGAATCCAGATCCTTTTTATGCAGACCTGGAACTGGAATGGCTGAATCAGATTAATGCGACCGGGATCGGTCCCCAGGGGCTTGGAGGAAAGACAACCTGTCTCAGTGTGCACATACGCGCTATGGCAACACATATTGCATGCCTTCCTGTTGCAGTAAGTGTAGGGTGTCATGTTAACCGACATAGCAGTGTGGAGGTATAAGGATGATTCAGATTCAAACACCTTTGACATTAGATGTTATACATTCGCTTCACGCTGGGGATCATGTCCTTCTGAGCGGAACGATTTATACTGCGCGAGATGCTGCACACCTGCGAATGATGGAATGCATCCAGCGTGGTACTGAATTGCCAATACCTTTGAAAGGACAGATAATCTACTATGCTGGCCCAACACCGACACGACCTGGCCAAATAGTGGGTTCCATAGGTCCAACAACATCTGTACGTATGGATAATGCAACTCCGGCTTTACTGGAACGTGGCCTTAGCGGAATGATAGGAAAAGGTTCCAGAGGAGAGAATGTGAAACAGGCGATGCAGCGGTATCCATCAGTGTACTTTGCAGCAATCGGTGGTGCTGCGGCACTCATGGCGCGGTGTGTCACAAGTCTTGAAGTTATTGCATGGGATGACCTTGGACCTGAATCAATAAAAAAACTGGTAGTGCAGGAGCTTCCATTGATAGTTGCTGTTGATTCTGAAGGTAATGATGCTTTTCAGATCGGGCAATCAAAATATCTTGAAACTCTGATGGTATAAAGTTAATAGTGCATTCGACCTGAAAAAACTTTCGGAAAGTTCTGCACACTGATATAATAATGTGGAACAAGAAAAAAGGAGGGTATACCATGAGCTCATATATGATCACCTGTTCCTCGACGGTGGACTTGTCTTATGAACATCTTCTGAAGAGGAATATCGGGTACATATCCTTCCATTACCAATTAAACGGAAAAGATATGCTGGATGATTTGGGACAGACTATGTCCATGGATGATTTCTATAAAGCAATGGATGAAGGAGCAGATACTCGTACCTCGCAGATTAATGTGGAAGAGTACGCAAGATTCTTTGAGTCTTATCTTGAAAAAGGTATAGATATTCTTCATGTATCTTTATCCAGCGGAATCTCAGGCACAGTGAATTCTGCCCGTATTGCGAAGGATAATCTTCAGGCAAAGTATCCAGAACGTAAGATATTTGTTCTGGATTCCCTGGCGGCATCATCTGGTTATGGACTGTTAATGGATGCTATGGCTGACCGGCGTGATGAAGGGATGACGATTGAGGAACTGGTAGACTGGACGGAGAAGAATAAAAAATATGTTCATCACTGGTTCTTCTCGACTGATCTGAAGTTCTATATTAAAGGTGGCCGGGTCAGTAAAACTGCGGGAATGTTTGGCCAGCTATTGAATATTTGCCCGCTTTTGAACGTGGATTATATGGGGCGCCTGATCCCCAGAGACAAGATCCGCACAAAAAAGAAAGTAATCCGTGAGATTGTTGCCAGAATGGAACAGCATGCACAAAACGGCCTGGATTATTCAGGCAAATGTTACATCAGCCAGTCTGCGTGTTACGAAGATGCCCGCGCCGTGGCAGATCTTGTGGAATCTAAATTTAAGAAGTTAAATGGTAGGGTTGAGATTAACCATATAGGGACAACCATTGGTTCACATACAGGTCCAGGAACCGTTGCACTGTTTTTCTTTGGTGATGAACGAGTGGACTAATTCATGCAAACTGCAGCTCTGCTATGTGCAGAGCTGGCTTTATGTCAGCTATTACATCAAAACAGTCTGGGCACCTGATCGTTCTGTGGTACAAAAAGATACATTCTTCATCGATTATGGCAATGGTGACATAGTATCATCGTATTATGAATGGTAGTGTAAGCGGGTTTTTCTTTTCAGCGTTTGCCTGACAATTCATTGGATGCTATAATGCAGGTTATGCATTTCCTTATTGCAGTTAGATTGGAGATGAAGCCATGCGAAGTATGACTGGATTCGGGCGCGGTACACAGTGCAATGAAAGCTGGGAGGTCACAGTTGATTTAAAAAGTGTAAATCATCGCTTCCTGGACCTGGCTATCCGATTGCCGCGTGAACAGATCTTTCTGGATGATGTGCTTCGAAAAACAATCAGCACATCACTGACAAGAGGCCATATTGATGTGTTTTTGAAGATTGCATCATTGAACAGCAACTGTATGATGCAGGTCAATGAGGCGCTTGCAAAAGCATATTATGATGCAGGTCTCAAGATATCGGCACTCACCGGCTGTACAATGGATGTAACTGCTGCTGCAATACTACGCATGGAAGGTGTATGTATACAGGAGCTTTCTGACACGGATGCAGAAATGCTGAAGACGCTGACAAGACAGGCAACCCTTGACGCGCTTCGGAACATGCTTGAGATGTGTCGTGTGGAAGGTCAGGCTATGCAGCAGGATCTGGAATTGCATCTGAAGCAGGCCGAAGAGATCCGCAATCAAATCCAGAGAATGGCTCCTTCAGTTGTTATGAATTATCAGTCAAGGCTTGAAGCAAGGCTGAGTACGATCCAAGTTGAAGCCTTGGATCCTTCCAGACTGGCGCAGGAAGTGGCTTTTATGGCCGACAAGTGTGCTATTGATGAGGAATTAGCTCGACTGGAAAGCCATTTTGTTCAGATGAGGGCTATGTTGCAGTCGGAAGGTGAATGCGGGAAGAAGATGGATTTTCTTATCCAGGAAATGAATAGGGAAGCGAATACGATCGGTTCAAAAGCATCCGATGCTGATATTACAAAGCTGGTTGTTGCCTTAAAATCTGAAATCGAGAAAATGAGAGAACAAATACAGAACGTGGAGTGATCGCATGCGTTTTGTCAATGTTGGCTATGGCAATGTGGTATCCATGCAACGCATTGTTGCCATTGTGAGTCCGGAGTCAGCGCCTGTAAGGCGCTTAGTCCAGGATGGAAGAGATGAACGAAAAGTGATTGATGCAACCTGTGGAAGAAAGACACGTGCTGTGATCATTACAGATACTGGGCTTTTGATTCTTTCACCTTTGCAAACTGAAACACTGGCTGCAAGGATGGAAGATATGAAATAAGCAATATCTTCTGATGAACTGACAAAGGAGAATGTTATGCAGGAAACCAGAAAAGGCATGCTGTTGGTAATATCTGGACCTTCCGGAACCGGGAAAGGGACCCTTGTCGAGAGATTATTGCAGGACGATCCGAGCTTTGAGTTTTCAGTAAGCTGCACAACACGTAAGTGCAGAACCAATGAAATTCCTGATGTACACTACCATTTCATAGATGATGAACATTATGATAAATTACTGGCGGAAGATGCTTTTCTGGAGCATGCGACAGTACATGGTCATCGATATGGAACTTTAAAGAGTGAAGTCTATGAGAAGATGGAACAGGGGAAAAACGTAGTATTGGATATCGATCCCCAGGGTGCTCGGACGGTCATGAGTAAAGATCCTAGCTGTGTGAGTATTTTTGTATTACCGCCTAGTTACTCGGAACTACGCAAGAGACTTCACACGCGCAATACAGAAGACGAGGAAGAGATTTCCAAAAGGTTATTTAATGCACGTGGAGAAGTCCAGCAAATGCATTTGTATCAGTATCTGCTTGTAAATGATGAATTGACAGTTTCCATGAATTTATTAAAGCAGATTGTTCAGGCAGAAAAATTGAAATCTTGCAGGTATTTTCCGATTATTGGCGAATAAGCATTGGCTGAGGAGGAGATAATAAAATGTCGATTGTGGAACCGAATGTACTGGAATTGCTTGATCATGCAGATACCAGATACACATTGGTAGTTGAGGCGTCTAAACGCGGGCGTCAGCTGGTGGCTGGTGCTCAGCCGCTCGTAGATACGAAAGATATGAAGCCCCTGGGCATAGCAGTTGAAGAAATTGATCGCGGTCTGGTTACCTATGACGCAAGCTCAGACCAAAACAAGGAAACCTTGTAAAAATGGATACCTGCAGCTTGGCTGCAGGTTTTTTTGGAGGATGAGTCATGCAGGGAAAAACAATTGTTCTTGGTGTGACAGGTGGCATTGCAGCCTACAAAAGTGTTGAAATAGTTTCCAGGCTAAAGAAGAAAGGCGCCAAGGTGCATGTAATTATGACAAAGCATGCAACTGAATTTGTATCGCCAATGACATTCGAAACTATGTCTCATGAACCTGTGGTCACAGATTTGTTCGCAAGACCTGAAAAGTGGGAAGTAGAACATGTTGCGTTGGCTAAGGCTGCGGATGTTTTTGTAATTGCTCCAGCAACAGCTAATATTCTGGCTAAAATGGCCAATGGAATTGCTGACGATATGCTTTCAACTACAGTATTAGCGACTAAGGCAAATACACTGGTAGCTCCTGCTATGAATACAGCGATGTGGACACATCCGGCGACACAGAACAATCTGCGTATTCTGAAGTCAAGGGGCGTACATGTTGTTGGACCAGAGGGTGGCTTGCTTGCTTGTGGAGATAATGGTGCGGGTAGAATGAGCGAACCCGAGTGTATAGTTCAGGAAATAGAGAAGTTATTGTATACTCCACAAGACTTTAAAGGTTTGAAAGTATTGGTAACTGCAGGAGGAACACGCGAATATCTGGATCCTGTACGATATTTGTCGAATGAATCTTCCGGGAAAATGGGGTTCGCCATAGCATCTGCTGCTCGTGACCGTGGTGCTGATGTAACGCTGGTACGAGCTTTTACATCGGTTGAAGTACCACAGGTCTACGAAGATATACATGTTGTTTCAACCTGCGATCTTTATGATGCTGTGATTCAAAAAGCAGCTAATATGGATATTGTGATACAGGCCGCAGCTCCGGCTGACTATCGTTTTGAACAGCAGTTTAGTCAAAAACTGAAGAAAAATGCCGGAGAAGCAATGGTCTTGAAAATGATTGAGAATCCTGATATCGCGAAAGCTGTGGGCGAAAGGAAACATCCAGGGCAAATACTGGTTGGCTTTGCTGCAGAAACAGAAAAACTGACTGAACATGCGAAAGAAAAACTTCATAAAAAGAACCTGGATATGATTGTAGCGAATGATGTAACGCAACCTGGTGCCGGTTTTAATGTTGATACAAATATTGCGACTCTTATTACGGAAAATGATATGGAAACCCTGCCGCTATTGTCAAAACGCGAGCTTGCTGAGACCATACTTGATCGCATTTTACAGCTTAGGAATAAAAAATAGGCCAAGGGTCGTTTTGACTTGGTCAGCATACGCCGTTCATTCCGGAGCTTGTTTATAGATTGTATTATGCCCAAAAGTGAAAACGGTAATCTATGTTTTAGCGCAGGGGATAATGGAA
>ONWQ01000135.1 GCA_900321565.1 uncultured Eubacteriales bacterium | reverse complement strand
TCCATACCGCTGATTGCAGCGAACCTGCATCGCCTGATCAGGCCGGAGCAGTCGCAGATCTGGGCAGTACTGCGCGCGGACGCGGATGAACACCGGATCTGGTTTGTTCTCACCGCCGGCTTTCTTGGCAGACTCTGTCTGTCCGGTGATATCTTCAGTCTTGCACAGGCGCGCTGGCAGCAGGCCCTGGATGCAGTCGGGTTCTATGCACAGGTCAGGCATATCATCCGGGACGGGTATACCGATGTCCTAGAAAGCACGGTCCGTGATTATTCCAGACCGCAGGGGTATCAGATCGTACGCAGGGTGCTCGGTGAGGAAGCACTGCTGGTGGTGCATACCTTTGAGAAGGGGGCCAACCCGCCGGTTGCGCCGCATCTGAGCGGGTTTGAGGTGGTCCGGAGACTTGGCTCAGATACGGATGCCGACTTCCGTGGACAGGTGATCCTGGCAAGAAAATGCCGGACGTGTTCCGATGCATGAGATCAGATAACCGGGCCAAAACATGGAAAAATCGGACAAAGTCAGGGAAACGGGTTGCCTGTGCTGGAAAATTTGTATATTATAATACAGAATGACCGGCTTCCGGAAAAACATGAACAGGAGAGAAAAAAATGAAAAATTGATCAGTGCTCTTTTGGTGCTGGCTCTGCTTGTATCCTCCGCGAGTATTGTATTTGCCGAGGAGAGTGCGCAACTGACATCCGAGCGCGTGATGGAGCGCCTGGCAGCGGGTGATGATGCAGCTGCAGATGTGTTTGGACAGATCAGCAATGCGGCGCTTCGTCTGGCTGAAATGACGGCTGCAGTAGCGAGCGTCAAGGTGGACAATCAGGATGATGTGGAGCATCTCAACAGGATCCTGGATGCCGTCTCTGAAGCGGATGCGCAGAATCCGGACACGGACGAAAAACTCTCCATCGGTGTGATCAAGACGCTTGAAGGGCTTGTCATTTTCGAGTAGCAGGTGGATGAGGAAGGTAAACATCTTGACGATGTCAGGCAGGTTATCCAAAACTTCACGACCATCCATCAGAGCACAGAGAGTGTGAACGCACAGACTGTGAATGCACTGTATCAGTCCCATACAGCTGACGGCACTGCTTGTCGCGGAGCATGCCACGAGCCAGGAAATGCTCGAACAGGTGAGCGGAGCTCTGACGGCATTCAGCGCGGATGACCAGGCGACTGAGACAGTACAGGATCAGCTGAAGACGGGTGCTCGCTGGCTGTGCAAGATGCTGACCGCTCTGGCCAAACTGCGTGATCCGGACGGCAGTTTCCTGAACGAGATCAATGAAATGGCAGCACAGACTCAGGCAGATGTCGATGCTCAGGAAGGACAGAATCAGAGACTGGCAACCTGGCTTATTGGCTGCGTAAAAGCGATGGACGTGGTCGCAAGAGAAATGGGCAACTGAGAGGATTATGAGTACATAGGGAAAACAGGTTGTCGCGCTGACAACCCGTTTTTCTTATGCGATTATTTCAGACATGATTATTCTTTCAGGTCAGACAGTTTCAGGTTCCTGATCTGCCGGAAAGTATGCCCGTGAATGACCTAGGATATTACGCCGGTGATCAGCGCAGAAAAGACGAAAGATGCCCAGTAAGGTTCCCGGACATACTGTATGGTGGTCTGCTCCATGACACGGGAGGCATAGGTACCCAGCAGGTGCCCGATGATCAGCCCCAGGACAATGCCACAGAGCGTGGTCAGATAGCTTTCCATGGAGGCATAGCGGATGGTTTCACGGGTGGTGAACCCATTGATCCGCATAATGGTCAGCTTGGTTTTCTTGCTCTGCATATAGCTGCTGACCAGGTTCAGCAGAATAAACCAGGCGATCAGGACAGCCATGCCGCCCAGAATCAGAATCACCACGTTCAGAAGACCGGTCCCCGGAACAGGGCCTGAATGCTTGTGGGTCTTCAGTCTCTGTTCCAGCCGACCGGTTGAGCATGGAATCTTTTATTCGGCTTTCTGCACAGCAGGGCTTTTTTTCTGGCGGCCAAGGAAGAAGTAGACTCCGTCCAGTACAGCGGTAACCAGAAGAACAATCCCTGTAATGACCCATACACTGCCTTCATTGAATACCTGGAGGAACAGCAGTGTGGCCAGTACTACCGAGACGACGAAACTGACGGCCATCAGGTACCAGAAAGGACGTTTTCCGCGCAGGGCATCCACAGCAATCTGCAGTTTCATGAAGGATCCTGCCAGTGCGAGGCCGCCATACAGGGTGGTCAGTGTACTCAGCAGAGCGAGCAGCCAGCGTTGGCTCGCAATGGCGCAGATTCCGATGACCAGGAGCCCGGCACCGCTTGCCAGCTTCCATGTTTTGGCAGCTTCTTCCCGGGACAGGCGGATATACCTGTAAAGATGAAACCCTCCCAGAACAGCCAGAAGTGCACCAATGACTGCAATGACAATACTCGTGAATTCAACGGGCTTTATAAGCAGCAGCAGGCCGAGCACCAGCTCAGCGCCTGCCAGAAGCAGGGAAACACTGATTTTTTTGAGCCATTCTTTCATGGGCTATTCCTCCAAGTGAGTCATAGGTCTGTATTTCTGCAGGGCACTCCCTGCACTGCACGGTATACAGGATACATGTGCCAGCGTATGCTCAGGGATTGGCAAGCGCGTACTGAGCAAGCAGTCCGTTCAGATCATCAGCCAGAAGATCTACACCTTCTTCCGGTGACATATCATCCTCCAGGAAATCCGATACATCATTCTGGATGCTGTAGTAGAAATCCGCAGAAGGACCGACGGTCACGGAGCGCATGCTGGCCGGTGTATTCATGAGCTGACGGAAGCCGATATCATACTCGGGCTGGCTTTCGATCAGGCTGAGCCATTCCGGACTGTGGGCAGCGTTGAGATTGGATGGCAGGTAGCCGGTATGACTGGCAAAGCTTGCCTGAACATCACTGCCGGTGAGGTAGGTCATCAGCTGCCATGCCGCATTCAGCCGCTGTTCATTGTCGTGGCGGAACATGACAAGACAGCTTCCGTTCACACTGGCACCGTGGGCGGCATCCGGATTGACACGGGGGTAGGTGCTGAACCCGACTTCAAAGGCATCCCCAACCTTGGACAGGATGGATGTGATGTTTGAGGAGGAACCGGTCATGATCAGCTGCTGGCCGGCAACAAAGGCATCGGTGGATCCGGCAGTATTGCTCAGTGCACCGGAGGCATACAGGTCCTTCCATGCAGTGAGGAAGGTAAGCAGTGCCCCGTTGTCAATGCAGTCGAGTTCTGTCGCGTTTCCATCATTACCGTTGGCATGATTGACCAGATGACTGCCAAGCTGTCCGAGCCAGTTGGCCAGGGTGGGCGTATTGGGCAGGCATGCATAGATCACACGCGTGTCACCGTTCAGTTTTTCTGCAAGCGCCGAAATATCCTGCAGCGTTTCCGGTGCGGAAGCGCCGATGGCATCCAGTGCTGTTCTATTATAATACATGATTGTAGTAGAAGTTGCAAAGGGTAATCCCAGCTGAGTGCCTGCCAGGTTCCAGTTGCTGAGCGCGGGTGGCAGCATGCTGTCACATACATCGGCGGCACCTTCGAAGGTGGTTACGGCCTGATCCACGGTAAAGGCGGCCTCGCAGTTCATATAGGATGTTTTGCCGGTGGCATCCAGCTGCATGACATCCGGAAGCTCTTCCAGACTGCCGGTGGAAAGAATGCTGTTCATCTTGGTTACAGCCTCACTGTAGCTGCCCTGAAAAACGGCTTCGACTTCCACATTCAGCTCGCGGCCGATGGTTTCATTGAATGTCTGAACATACTGGTCCATCATCTGGCCGGCGTTTTCGGTCATGGAATGCCAGAGCACGATCTTTGTGACCGGTGTTTCGGCTGCAGCAACGGCTGTGGAGAGCAGGGTGAGTGCCATAAGAAGAACAAGAAAACGTTTCATCATTTTACACCTCCGAAGAGAAGAATCATATGAGATCCGGGGATACCGGCGGATCACGTCAGGAAAGGGAACCGTTGCGCATGGAACCGGTCATCCGGTTGCGCAGAAGGAAGAAGAGAAGAAAGGAAGGAATCAGGGCCAGGGTTACCCCGGCAAGAATGGTTTCATAGTTCGTGCTTTCAGGTCCTGTCAGCATGGTAATACCGACCTGGACTGTACGCATGACATTGGAATTGGTGACCAGAAGCGGCCACAGGTATGCATTCCACTGGGCAACAAAGCTCTGCAGGAACAGTGTTGTGAGGACCGGCATATAGACCGGGATCAGGATCCATACAAGGAACCGGATATCCCCGCAGCCATCCAGCCGGGCCGCATCCCGGTAATATGCGGGAAGCTGCCGGAAGGCCTGACGCAGCATGAACATCTGGGAAGCGCCGACCAGGGAGACAATGATGATCCCGGCATAGGTATCCAGAAGCCCGAGCGCGGCGACCGTCCGGTAATTCCCTATGGTCAGCGTTTCAGGCGGGAGCATCATGGTACCGAGCAGAAGAAAGAACAGGG
>ONWQ01000313.1 GCA_900321565.1 uncultured Eubacteriales bacterium | reverse complement strand
GTACCCGTCCACATAGAATTCTTTTGTGCCTTCTTCATCCTCAGCATTGCCTTCATCTGAGGAATCCCCGGCATGTCTTGCGCTTTGTGGACTGTCAGCGATTTCTTCCTCGAGAATGACTTCATCCAGTTCAGTCACGGTAGTATCGTCGCTCTGATCTGCCTCAGCCTCTGCTTCAGCCTGCTCCGCAGCTTCCCTGGCTGCTTCATCCTCAAGGATGGTCACGAACTTATTGTACAGATAGCCATGCCAGCCTTCAGCCTCGATTTCACTCCAGTAATCGGTCTGGGAGATCACACGGCAGGGTGTGCCTGGCTTCAGTCGGATCAGACGCCGGCTGCGTTCGGTAGCCTGAGTGTACAGGTTGATCTTATGCGTGTTCGTGGTGGATCCCTTATAGCTCAGCACGCCGGGCAGGGAAGACACACCGGAGGATGCATAATTGAGTACAGAATCCAGCAGGTATCCGGTTTTGCCTTCATAGAAGACGCCGGCATACTTTTCCTGCCAGTCAAAGACCCGGACAACTTTTCCGCCCAGAGCCTTCACAAGGACCTTGCTGCCTTTGTCAGAAGTCTTTCTCAGATTGGCCTTGCCGGTCTTGGGTGCCCAGATGATGGCCAGCCGGTGTGCTGCGTCTGCATTGGTATTCCATACCAGGTCGTCGGTATCCACAAGCTCTGTGGCTCCGTTGAGAGTAATCGTGCTCTTGGAAAGCCCAAGTTCTTCAATTTCTACCGGCACCAGAGACTGGTCTGCCTGACGCAGATAGACACGGGAATCCGGGGCATCGGGGTCTGGGGTCGCGGTAGGTTTTGGTGTTGCCTGAGATTTGGAAGAACCGCTTTTCTTTGCTGTTGCGGTGGGATCCGGTGCAGCCGTTGCCTGCGGCTTTTCTGTGGGTGCAGGTGTGGCTGTTGGGGCCGGTGTTGGTGTGGCCTGCGTGCTGCCCGAACTCTCCGTAGCTTCCGGTGCCTGGGTAGCTTCTGCGCCTTCGGTATTGTCAGTACCTTCCGGTGTGGGGGTCGGCTCTGCTGTCGGGGCTACCGTCTGGGAGCCTTCCGGCAGCTCAATCCCGGTAAACGTATCATTTTCCTCATAGTAGGCACCTTCTTCCGTAGGTGCCGGGGTAGCGCTCTCACCGTATCCGTTCAGTGCGGCCTGGATCTGTTCCGTGGTAGCGCTGATCCCGCGGTAGGTCAGGTAATCATTGACGAAGGTTGCATTGACAGATGCAGGCTTGGGTACCCGGATGCTGGTTTCCCCGATCTCCAGGGTCACATAGTTGCTCTTGATTACACTCTTGTCAATGACCACGCTGTGTGTGGCCCCGTCCTGGCCGAGATAGGTGACCTGACGATAATTATCCTGAATGGTATCCCCGGACGAGACCGGAGTGGATCCGGGAAGTGTCCCGATGGACACCAGAGTCAGGACTTCGTTCCCGCTATCATCGGTACTTGACTGGGCTGCGAACATCTCTGTATCTGACGTGGTGATATATAGATAATAGCGTGCGCGGTCACTGTAGGAGACAGCGGCCTGGGCACTGAGCACAAGCGTCATCAGCAGAGCGAGACAGACGAGAAATAAAAGTAATCTGCGCACAACTTCACCTCATTTTTTATCAAAATCAGCTGTATTGTAGCGCTTAAGGAACCAAATTGCAAGAAAAGGCATGGGCGGGATCAGTTCCCGGCCCATGCCTGATAGCGTGTTTCATCAATTAAGGTGGTCATCTGGCCCAGAGTGACCTGTTCAAGATCTTTCAGGACCGCCTCGCAGTCTGCTTCCCGCACAAGCAGTGTAAAGTTCACTGAGGAAGCATACTCGGGGGATACGATCTGCACCGGCTGGGACTTCAGGTGATACTGCACCCGGTCCCAGAGCGGGTAGGGGACATCACAGAGCACGGAAACCGTGGGCTCCATGGTCACGATCCCGGCGGCCTTCAGGCCAAGGGAACAGGCCTGAGTGTATGCCCTGAGCAGTCCGGCTGCGCCCAGCAGGATGCCGCCGAAGTACCGTGTGACGACCACACAGACATTGCAGACGGCTTCGCGCTTGATCACTTCCATCATGGGAAGGCCAGCTGTTCCGGCTGGTTCGCCGTCATCCGAATAGCGCATGACGCCCATATTGGACCCGATGGTATACGCATAACAGTGATGCCGCGCATCCCGTGTCTTCTGACGGATGGATTCAAGAAACCGGATCGCTTCCTCTTCCGACTGCACTGGAGCGCAGTCGGCGATGAAGCGGCTTTTCTGGATCACGATCTCATCCTGTCCGGGGGATGCGACGGTACGGTAGGACGCGCTCATTTGAGGAGCAGACGGCAGTAATTCTTCTTGCCCTTGCGCAGCATGAGCCCGTCATCGCCGAACATGTCTTCCGTGACGGTCAGGTTCACATCCGTGACCTTTTCATCCCCGAGGAGTACAGCACCGGCTGTAACCTGGGCACGGGCATCGGAACGGCTTTTGCACAGTCCGCTCAGGTGCAGAAGTGTGGTCACACGGCCGTCTTCCTGCAGCTGTGCCCTGGTGACTTCAAAGGTGGGAATATTGGCTGACTGGGCACCGCCGCCGAACAGGGACGCTGCGCCTTCTGCGGCCTTTTTCGCTTCCTCTTCGCCGTGGACCAGCTTGGTGACCTCATAGGCCAGAACCTTCTTGGCCTCATTGATCTCCGCGCCTTCCAGAGCGCCCAGACGGCGTACTTCATCCATGGGCAGGAAGGTCAGCAGGGCCAGGCACTTCTCCACATCCCGGTCGTCCACGTTCCGCCAGTACTGGTAGAAGTCGAAGGGGGAAGTCTTTTCCGGATCCAGCCAGAGTGCGCCGGCTTCGGTCTTGCCCATCTTCCGGCCGTCATGGGTGAGCAGCAGCTGGAAGGTGCAGGCATAGGCATTCTCATGATCCTTGCGACGGATCAGGTCAGCGCCACCGAGCATATTGCTCCACTGGTCGTTACCGCCCATTTCCAGACGGCAGCCATAGCGATGGAACAGTTCCAGGAAGTCATAGGACTGCATGAGCATGTAGGTGAATTCCAGGAAGGACAGGCCGTTGTCGGTGGCCATACGTGCCTTGTAGCACTCGGCTGTGAGCATCTTGTTGACGGAGAACAGGGAACCGATATCGCGCATGAACTCAATGAAGTTCAGGTGGCGCAGCCAGTCGCCGTTGTTGACAATGATGGCCTTGCCTTCGGAAAAGTCAAGGAACCGGGACATCTGCTTCTGGATCTTTTCCACGTTATGGTCAATGGTTTCCGTGGTCATCATCTTGCGCATGTCGGTCTTTCCGGACGGGTCACCGATCATGGCTGTGCCGCCACCCATCAGGGCAATCGGTTTATGGCCGGCGCGCTGCATGTGTGCCATGGCCATGATCGGGATGTAATGCCCGATATGTAGGGAATCAGCTGTGGGGTCAAAACCGACATAGAACGTGGTCGGCTCGTCCAGCTGCTTGTACAGGTCTTCCTCAAAGGTGGTCTGGGCAATAAAGCCACGCTCGCGCAGGGTATCCAGGACATTCATGGGATTATACCTCCGTTTCTTGGTTCACGCCCTTACAGGGCTTCGGTAAACAGGTCTTTCAGTATGCCCATCCCTTCGTGGATCACCGGGACGGGGGAGTTGGAAAAGTTGAGCCGCAGTGTGTTCTCATGCCCGCCCAGGGCATAGAAGTGTGTGCCCGGGACATAGGCGACATGCCGCTCGACTGCTTTTTCCAGGAGCGGTTTGGTGTCAATGCCTTCAGGCAGTTCCACCCAGATGAACAGTCCGCCCTCAGGCCGGGTGAAGGTCGTGCCGGCAGGGAAAGCGGCGAGATCATCCAGCATGGCATGCAGCTGCTCCGCATAGCCTTTGCAGATTTCCTGAATATGCGGCTCCAGAAGGTTGCGCCGCAGGAACTGATCCACAATGGCCTGGGTGAGATTGGCTGTATGCAGGTCTGAGGACTGCTTGCCCAGGGTGCACTTGCGCACGATCCGGCTGTCACCGGCCAGGTATCCGACGCGCATGCCGGGGGAGATGACCTTGGAGAAGGAACCCAGGTAGACCACCCAGCCCTCCGTGTCGTACGACTTGATGGTCCTGCAGGGTACACCGTCATACCGAAGATCCCGGTACGGGTCATCCTCTGCGACCACCACACCGTACTTCGCGGCAAGCTCGGCAATGGGCTTGCGCCGCTCTTCCGCCAGAGTCTTGCCGGTGGGGTTCTGGAAGGTCGGGATGACATAGAGCATCTTGGGATGATATGTCTTCATGGCCTCTTCCAGTTTGTCCAGCATCAGGCCGTGTTCATCACTGTCCACCGGCACCAGGTTGGCCTGGTACAGGCGCATACACTGCAGGTTTCCCAGGAAGGACGGATTCTCCACGAGAATGGTGTCCCCGGGATTGATGAGTGCCTTGCACAGAAGGTCCATAGCCTGGGTGGATCCGGTCACGGGCAGGATGCCGGGGAGCGGGCAGCCGACACTTTTTTCAGCATAGGCACGCAGGCTTTCCAGGAAAGGCGGATAGCCTTCCGTGGCACCGTACTGGAGAATGGCCTTGCCGTTCTGTTCCAGCACTTCCTTTGCAATGGGTGCCGCCAGATCATCCGGCAGTGCACTGGGACTCGGATTTCCGCCGGCGAAGGAAATCATGCCGGGCTTGGCAATCATTTTGAAGATCTCCCGGATCGCGCTTCCGCTGATGCCGTCGAACCGGTCCGCGAACTTCAGAGCATCAAGGGTCATGGGAAAGCCTCCTTCATAAGTCGAGAATAAGAAAAGCGCCTTTCCGGCGTTAGCCGGGAAGGCGACGATGTCACGGTACCACTTCCGTTTTGACTGGAATCCAGTCCTCAGGGAATTTCCTACAGGAAATTCCAGCGCGGTCACCGGCGCACCGGGCAACTGCTACACAG
>ONWQ01000270.1 GCA_900321565.1 uncultured Eubacteriales bacterium | reverse complement strand
ATGAACGTCATGGTATCCCTGATCCTGGGCGGTATGCCGCTCAAGGGTGGTATGAAATCCCGTCTGTCCGGCGCGATCATTGGTTCCCTGACATATTCGCTGCTGGCTGTGGGTCTGCCGATCATCGGTGTGCCGACCCGGCTGACCTTCCTGATCAAGGCTGCCATTTTCCTGATTGTCGTGCTGATCACCTGCCGGCAGAAGAATGGTGTCCTGCCACGCTAAACCTGCTTTTGATACTGTACAGGCCTTCCGGCCTGTCTCTATAACAAATTCAAGGAGGATATCCCATGAAAAAGCTGATTGCTGTCGTAATGACCCTTGCCATGCTGCTCAGTCTGGCAGTAGCTCCCGCTTCTGCTGCGGAACACGGCAAAATCCTGTATCTGTCCAACCTCAACAGTGGTGCTCAGTATGAGTTCTATGTTGCCTACCTCAAGATGATGGGCGAACATCTGGGTTATGATGTGGAAATCGTGTATGCCGATGGCTACAATGATCCTGCTGGCAACCTGAAGAATGTCAAGAATGCTTATACCTCCGATGTGGTCGGCCTGATTGCCACTCAGGACGGCGGTCTGATCAACATCATGGAAGAATATCCGGACCTGTGGGTTGTCGGTTTCTTCTCTGACTTTGACGCTGTATTCACTGAAGGCGGCACCAGCGCAGGCGTTCTGGAAAAGGATCACTTCCTTGGCCTGATGGGCGATAACTACATCAGCGGCGAGGCTGTCGGCGAAGCCTATGCTGAGGAAGTCATTGAGCGTGGTTACAAAAAGGTTTCTACCTGCATGTTCCCGTTCTATGCATATCCGAAGCACACCGTTGCAGACGCTGCTTTCCGCGCTTACATCGAAAACTACAATGCCACAGCTGCAGAACCCATTGAAATCGTGGGCGATGCCACCGTACTGAACTTCTCCCCGCTGGAGACCAACTATTTCTTCGAAGAAGGCCATGACGACCTTGACTGCATCGTCGGTTTCTGCGCTGGCACAACCTTTGTATATCCCACTGTTGTGGAAGCCAAGTCCATGGGCATCTGCAAGGAAGACATGCAGATCATCACCGGCGGTTTCGACAATGACCCTGACCTGATGGCTGACTGCGGCGACGACAAGAATATCGTTCGTCTGACCACTGCTGCCTTCGAAAGTATCATCTGGCCTATGGCTATGATCGACGCGGCTATCTCCGGCAACATGTACAAGGATTATCCCGGTGTGGAACGCCTGGACTCCGGCATCATGGCCATCAACAGCACGGAAAAGTTCGAAGCTGTGATTAATAATTCTCCTATGGGTGCAACCAATGACGAAGACCGTCTGAGCAAGGCTCTGGCCAGCTGGGATGATATGAAGGATTATTTCACCAGCGTGAATCCTGATGCTTCCTACAAGGCACTGACTGAGTTCTGCCAGAGCTTCAAGGTTGAAGACTACATGAAGTAATTCTCTGTATGGTCTGCCCGGGAGTCTTCCCGGGCAGACAAGTAAACATGAGGACGTAATCACTGCTGATATGGAGGCAGATTCCATGAAAAAAGCGTTGGAACTTCTCAAGCGCATCGCGGGAACGCTGATGCTGCCCGTGATCATGTTTGTGGTCATGAAAATCCTGTGCGGTGCCAACGGGAAGAAATTCCTGGAAAATATGGCAATGTGGAAAGTCATGATCCCGAACGTCGCCGTCTCAGTGGCCTGCGCCATGGGCATCGGTCTCCAGTTCAAGAACGGACGGTTTGACTTTTCCGGCGGTTCCATCATGCTGGTCAGTGCTATTGTGGCTGGCAGTATCGCCCGCGATTCCGGCACCGGCAGCTCCATGCTGTTCTGCGTGATTGCAGTGGGCATGTGTGTACTGCTCAGTGTGGGCGTTGCCCTGGTGTATGTCTATGGACGTCTGCCGATCATGATTGCAACCATTGGTATGGCATTGCTGTATGAATCCATTACTCCGCTGATCTTCGGCGGCGGCGGTGTGAACCTGGTCTCGGTCAAGTTCATCAAGCAGCTCAGCGCCTATCCCACGGTACTGATCCCGTTCGCAGGGGCAGTGCTGGTCTATGCCGTATACAATTATGTGGCTACAACAGGCAAACAGAGCCTGCTTCTGGCCAAGAACCAGCAGGCAGCAGTGAACATTGGCGTAAACGAGAACAAGAATGTCATTCTCAGCTATGTATACAGTGGCCTGATCTTCGGGTTTGCTACCATCATCTGGGCTTCCATCGGCAAGCATGACGCCAGCTTCTCGTCCCTGAGCACGGTCGGTGAACTGTTCTCCAACATTCTGCCTGTGTTCGTCGGACTGTATATTGGCGTATTCTGTGGTGATACCATTGGTATTATCATGGGCTCCCTGGCTATCTGCATGATGAAGACCGGACTGACGACTGTGTTCAAGGCTGAACTGGGTGGTGCCATTTCCACTGCCATGATGGGCCTGTTCGTGTTCCTTGTGAACCTGGTCGCCGGTCAGGGCAAGAATATCAAAAAGCTGTTTTCCAAGATGACGGTTGTGCATACCCCGGTCAAGGCATGAGAAAGCAGCGGATCCAATGACCACCAATCGGCGGGCGATGGCGTTTGCGCCACGCCCGCTTTTTGAAAGGATGATAAGTATGATCATTACGGATCTTCGCATAGACGGAATCCGGGAGCCTCTGGGGTTTGAACTGCCGCACCTGTCCCTGTCCTGGAAGGTGCAGGACACAGTCTCCGTGCGTTCTGTGCATGAGAAAGTGACTGTGGCGGCTGACCCGGCGTTCAGTGCGGTACTCTATGAAAGGGAAGCTGAAAAACTCTGCGCTTTCGGTGAGCCGCTGCTGCTGACGCCGGAGGCACGCACCCGGTATTATGTACGCGTGGAAGTCAGAGGGGATGCAGGGGACAGCGCCTGTGGCGAAACCGTGTTTGAGACAGGCAAACGGGATGAGCCATGGAGCGGCCGCTGGATCGGCATGCAGGAAAAAGACACATATCATCCTGTGTTTTTCCGCACATTCACACTGTCCGGAATACCGGTTTCAGCGCGGCTGTATGTCAGCGGTCTGGGCGTGTATGAAGCCTGCCTGAATGGCACGAAGACCGGGGATGAACTGCTTGCGCCATTCTGCAATGATTATGAGACGGGGATTCAGGCAGAAACATATGATGTAACCGGACTGGTGAAGACCGGGGAAAACCTGCTTGAGATTTATACAGGGAATGGCTGGTACAAGGGCCGGCTCGGGTATGAGGGCCGCAGGGAAGTGTACGGAAACCGGTTCGAAGTGGTCGCGGAACTGCATGTGTGCCTGGACGATGGCAGCGAACAGGTGCTGTCTACGGACGAAACCTGGCAGTACCGGGGCAGTGATATCGAGAGCTCCGAGCTTTATGACGGTGAGGTCCTGAACCGGCTGCTGTGGAAGGAGAGAGAAAACCCTGCAAAGCCTGTGGTCCTGATGCCGCCGCTCCGGCTTGTGGACCGTTACAGTCTTCCGGTGATCGTCAAGGACAGTCTGCCGGTCCAGCAGGTTCTGCACACACCGGCCGGGGAGACCGTACTGGACATGGGTCAGAATTTTACCGGATACATGGAGTATACGGCCCGGTTCCCGGCAGGCACGCGGATTGTGCTGGATCATGGTGAAATCCTTCAGGACGGGAACTTCTATAATGCAAACTACCGCACAGCAAGGGCGCAGATGGTATACGTGTCAGATGGCCGCTGTGAGCGTGTGCGTGCACACTTCACGTTCTTCGGATTCCGCTATGTGCGTGTGACCGGGTGGCCGGGCGAAGTACATGCCGGGGACTTGATCGGGCGTGTGGTGTATTCGGACCTGGACACAAGCATCCGGTTCCATTCGTCCAGCCCGAAACTGAACCGGCTGATGCAGAATGCATTCTGGGGGCAGCGGAGTAATTTTCTGGATATGCCTACGGACTGCCCGCAACGCGATGAACGCCTGGGCTGGACCGGGGATGCACAGGTATTCTCGCCGACCGCATGCTATCAGATGGATACCCGGGCGTTCTACCGCAAGTTCCTGAAGGACCTGCGGGCGGACCAGTGCCGGCATGACGGAGCGGTAGCTAATTATCTGCCGAACATCAGCGGTATGCCGGGAGGAGCAAGCGTGTGGGGGGACATTGCCACCTTCCTGCCCATGACCCTGTATGATTTCTATGGTGACCGTGCAGCGCTGGAAGAAGCGTACCCGCTGATGCGGGACTGGGTGGAGTCCATTCTCCGGCAGGATCATGCCCATGGTGACCAGAGACTGTGGAATTTCGGTTTCCATTTCGGGGACTGGCTGGCGCAGGATGGTGTCACACCGCAGAGCATGAAAGGCGGTACGGATGATCATTTTGTGGCGAGCATGTACTATTATGCGTCCGCGGGAAAACTGGCACGGGCGGCCGGGATCCTGGGCATGGACGCGGATGCACAGCGGTACGGGAGTCTGGCGGAAGAGATCCGTGCGGCAATCCTGCATGAATACTTCAGCCCCTCCGGTCGTCTGTGTATTCCCACACAGACCGCATACCTTCTGTGCCTGAACTTCGGAGTATACACGGACCGGAAAAAACTGCTGGAAGGATTCAGGACACGGCTTGAAAAGGACTGCTACAGGATTAAAGGCGGGTTTGTCGGCGCGACCATGATGTGCCGGGTCATGGCAGAGAACGGTATGAGTGATCTGGCAGCCTATATTCTGTTCCAGGAAGGGTTCCCGGGATGGATGCACTGCGTGAACCTGGGCGCGACCACCATCTGGGAACGCTGGAACAGTGTGTTGGATGACGGCACGATCTCGGGCACGGAAATGAATTCTCTGAACCATTATTCCTATGGCTCGGTCATGGAGTATGTGTACCGTGACCTAGCGGGCATTCAGGGACTGGAACCCGGGTTCACCCGTGTACGGTTTGCACCGCAGCCGAACTGGCGTCTGAAGGAAGTGGACTGTGCCTATGACTCGGTGAGCGGTACGTATGCGTCGTGGTGGAAAGTCAATACTGACGGTACACTGAGCGTACGCTTCCAGGTACCTTTCGGATGCACAGCGCAGGCGGAACTACCGGGGTCCGGTGAGACGGTGGAACTGAGCGCGGGCGTCTTTGAAAAGACATACATGCCGGATGTGGACTACCGGCTGCGCTACAGTATGGAAAGCCGGCTGGATGAAATGCGGGAGGACCCGGAAGCACTGGAGATCCTGAAAACCGACCTTCCGAATGCCTATGCGCTGATTCAGAGCGGGGATGCGGAATTCCTGAGTATGAGCCTGAACGAACTGCAGTACCTGTTCTTCCGTGGGTTCAATCCGCAGATGATGGCGGAAGGCACGAAACGACTGCTGACACTGAAAGTGAACTGAGGAGTGTGTACAACCATGATTGATCTGAAAGCAAACCCGTTTTTCCTGGACGATGAGGCGATCCGCTGGGTGGAGGAAACCCGGGCGGCCATGAGCACAGATGAGAAACTGGAACAGCTGTTCTTTCCCATCGGATACTCGGCCAATGAAGGATACCTGCAGTATGAACTGCTGAACCGGCATCCGGGCGGGATCATGTTCCGGACCGGTGCCACGGAAGAACTGTTCAGCGCCTACAGTTATCTGCAGACGCATACCCGGATTCCTCTGTTCCTGGCTGCCAATCTGGAGGCAGGCGGTGACGGGATTGTGGCGGAAGGCACAGCATTTGGCAAACAGATGCAGGTGGCGGCGACCGGAGACCCTGAACAGGCCTACCGGCTCGGAAAGGT
>ONWQ01000312.1 GCA_900321565.1 uncultured Eubacteriales bacterium | reverse complement strand
TCAAACCGGCTGATCCAGATCCAGGTCCCGTCTTCCATGCCTACGTTCCCGCACATGTAACAGGCACCGTCATCATCAAAGAACAGAGACGGGTCAATCCCGGGTGCGCCTTCAATCCTGTGCATCTCTGACCAGGGACCGGTCGGGTCCGTGGCTGTGCAGACAAAGTCCCCGATCCCGTCCACATTGGTTGTGATCATGTAAAACACACCCTGATGATAGCGGAGTGTCGGGGCATAGATGCCCCCAGACAGGTGTCTGCAGTTGAGCGGTATCTGGGATGCACGGCTCAGCACATGCCCGATCTGTTCCCAGTTTCTGAGGTCCCGGCTGTGGAAGATCGGGACGCCGGGAAAGTAGGAAAAGGAAGAGGTGACCATATAGTAATCTTCATCCACCCGACAGATGGACGGGTCCGGATAAAAGCCTCTGAGTATCGGATTGACTGCACGGTACAAAAAAGTATACCCCCTGTTACTTAGTGTGTTCCGGTGGAACCAAACCCGCCGCGGGTCTGATGGCCCAGGGTATCCACTTCCTGAAAAACAACCCTTGGCTGATGCGGCATCAGCCTGCACTGGCAGATCCGGTCATTGATGTGGATCTGCGTGTCCCGCATCGCCAGTGCCTGAAGCTTGAGAATATCCTCATCCGACGAATAGGACTCGTCCACAATCCCCGGACTGTTGGGTACCAGAATCCCGAAATTACGGAATGTGCTTGAGCGCGGTACAATCCACAGTTCATAGCCTTCCGGAAGCCGGACAGAAATACCCAGGCTGATGTATGCCATTTCTCCTGCACGAAGCGACACATCTTCCGCCGCACGCAGGTCAATCCAGTCTGACTTGTCCCCTATGTATCCGATGCGGTCAATGCGGTCCGTATGATATTTGATCTTTACTCTGGCTTCCTGCATTCCATTGCCTCCTTCCGGGCTGCAGTATAGGCGTCTGCCAGGCAGGACAGTTCTTCCAGTGTCAGTGTTTCCCCGCGGACTCTCGGGTCCAGTCCTGCCTTTTCCATCAGACTCAGTGCTTCACTGCGCTCCATATGAAGTGCGGCACACAGACCGTTGGTCATGGTTTTCCGGCGCAGAGCAAACGCGGCCTGGGCAATCCTGAAAAAATCGGCCTCACATGCCGGCTGAACAGGCGGTCTGTCCCTGCGCTGCATGCGCACAAAGGCGGAATCCACTTTGGGTACCGGGGTGAAACAGGCTGCGGGTACGTCCATGACAATCTCTGTATCAAACCCGTACCGGCAATGCACGGCTAGCATGCCCCAGCCGTCCTGGCCGGGCCCGGATACCAGTTTCTGCGCCACTTCCTTCTGTACCATCAGCGCAAGGCTGCGCACTTCAGGTCTGCCTTCTGTCAGGCGGAGAATCAGCGGTGTGGTGATATAGTACGGTATGTTTGCAACCACGGATACAGGCTGGCGCAGGTCACGGGTGATCGCCTCCAGGTCTGCCGTGAGAACATCGCCCTGGATGATTTCTGTGTTCGGACAGGATTCAAGGTATGCCCGGGTCAGCGGGATCAGGCGTTCATCCAGCTCAATCGAACGCACGAAATGCGCGTGCCGGCTCAGATGCCGCGTCAGAGTCCCTGCGCCGGGCCCGATCTCGAGTACGTCCTCTTCAGGGCCTATGCCACTGGCAACCGCCAGGGCTTCCAGAAGATCATCATCATAGATAAAGTTCTGGCCCAGCTGATGCCTGTACTGCAGCTGACTGTCGCGGATTCTGTCCTTACTTTTACTCATGCTGTTCCCTCCGGATCCGTTCCCTGACTTCCATACCGTACGGGCTCACAGGGATCCCGGCCTTACACATCGGACATACAGTATGCACATAGGTATTCGCTTCGATCTCTGCCAGGCTGATCATCGGAATGCCGAGCCTCACCCGGCCGCGTGTGCGGTCCACAATCGTGGCCACCGCTACCGGTTCCGCACCAAAATTCCGGATAATCCCGAGCATCTGGCGCACTGTATTCCCGGTTGACACAATGTCTTCCACAATCAGGACCCTGGCGTGCTCCGGGATCCGGAACCCGCGGCGCAGCTGGTATCCGTCCTCCCTGCGCTCCGCATACATGAACGGCAAGCCGAGACGCCTGGCAAGCCCATACCCGAAAACAAGGCCACCGCTGGCTGTGCCCAGTATCAGATCGGCATCACAGTCCGCGCACCTGGCCTGCAGCATGTCACACAGGCGCTCTGCTGTCTCTGTATTTTCCGTCAGATGTGAGCACTCCAGAATCGTATCCGTGTGCTTTCCGTTACGCAGCAAAAAATGACCGGTCCTGCAGGCTCCGACGTCCCGGATCATGCCCATGACGGTCTG
>ONWQ01000307.1 GCA_900321565.1 uncultured Eubacteriales bacterium | reverse complement strand
CCTGTGCCAAGATAGAACAGTATCCTGATCTCCTGGCCAGGATTGAGTATGAAGCGCTTCTGGAGAGCCCCGCATGGATTGCCTCCAAATTCAGTGCTTCCATGAAGCTCACCGGTTTCAACCGCCAGAGGATTCCGCTCCGTATGATATGCACCCAGGAAAGCTTCGCGTACACAATCATATCCGTCCGGTTGCATATTACAGGTGAAAAACTGGTAGGCGCCCGGTTCATAGTGCAATTCGCAGACACAGGCCTGGTCTTCATACCGGGAACCGGCAGCATACAGGCTCATCTGAAAATTCTCATTGTCCATGTCAATTTCATGAAAGGAGAATTCAACATAGCCATAAACGGAGATCTTCCGGGGCCTTTCACAAGTATTATGAATTCGGACATCGAAGATTTCCACGGGATCATCTGCGCCGTTTTCAAGTGGAATCAACAGCGTCTGAGATGCGTCGATGCCATTATAACGACAGGAGAAAGTTGAATAACTCAGACCGTGGCGTGCTTCATAGGTGGCTTGTTCCAGAGGAATGCCCGTGGGCTGCCAGCTTACGGACCAGTACTGGCCTGATTCATCATCCCTGAGATAGACATAATGTCCTGGCCAGTCCATGGGAACACCATTGGGCCGGAAACGTGTGATCCGGTGATGCTGAGGACTGTCAAGCCAGCAGTATCCGCCGGCATTATGGGAAATGACAGCCCCCATTCGCTGTACTCCGAGGTAATTCGTCATGGACTGAGGTACATTTACGCGGTCAATTACATATTCCCGGGCAGTATCATCAAAGTAACCGTATCGCATGAGCTGCTCCCTCTGCCTGTCAGGTACAGGCATAAAATTCTGCAGAAGGCCAAACATCTGAAAGCACCGGAATGGAAGGTGTCGAGTCTGTCTGCTTTGCGAACAGGAAATCGATCACGACATGAGAATATTATAACAAAACAGATGCGATTTGGAATACAGGCTGTTTCAGTTGAAAATGATTTCTGTAATAAGATCCAGATCACTTGCATAGTTTGCGTATTTGTGGCATGATTTCGTTAATGGATTTTTCCAAAAGGAGCAGACATATGAATAAAGTATTTGAAAGACTGAACCGGACACGTGTTTTCAAAGACCTGAACCCGCAGGAGTTTTCCTGGGTGCTCTATGATGTCGGCAATTCTGCATATACCATGCTGGCATGTTCCCTGATTCCCATAT
Source organism: uncultured Eubacteriales bacterium (assembly GCA_900321565.1). Taxonomy (GTDB): domain Bacteria; phylum Bacillota; class Clostridia; order Christensenellales; family Aristaeellaceae; genus UBA2943. The sequence goes on along the minus strand of ONWQ01000307.1, from coordinate 2,265 downwards.
GGTTTAAGAACCTGGCGATCGGGACACAGCCGGGGCAGATCACCGGAGATCAGGCAACAGCGTACTATTCCATAGCGATTTCCATCGTGACCATAGCAGTGGCATTATTAGGACCTTTGTGTGGTGCTCTGGCAGATCGGAAGGACCGGAAAAAGATTTTCTTTCAGACCGCTGTGGCTTTGGGTGTGATCGGGTGTATTCTTAATGGGTTTGCATCCACATGGATCATATTTCTGGTGATTTATGTTCTTACCAAGATTCTGTATGCCACATCGCTGACATTTTATGATTCAATGCTTAATGATGTGACATCGGATGAGCGCATGGATCAGGTATCTTCCTATGGGTATGCATGGGGCTATATCGGCTCCTGCCTCCCGTTCATTGTTGCCATGATTGCCTATGTCCTGGGCCCGGATATGGTTGGATTGCTTTCTGAGAGCGTATCAAGGATCATTGGTTTTACCGTCACTGCTGTATGGTGGTTCCTTGTCACTGTACCACTGATCCGGAACTATCATCAGAAAAACTATGTTTCAGCAGAAAAAACCAGTGCATTCAAGGTACTTAAGGGAATCTTCCAAACACTGAAGAACATTGCGCTCCAGGACCGGAAAGTTTTGCTCTTCCTGATTGCGTTTTTCCTGTATATTGATGGTGTCGGAACAATCATTGATAACTGTATCAATATTGGTACAGACCTGGGGTTACCGACGGTCGGCCAGGTGGTCTTTTTGCTGGCAACCCAGGTGGTTGCATGGATCGGTTCCCTCGTTTTTGCCCGGTTGTCCAAGAAACATGCAACAGCGCCATTGATTCTGATATGTATTGCAGGATATTTCTGTGTATGTCTCTACGCGCTTACACTGAAAACACTTCTGCACTTTGGTATTCTGGCATTCGGGGTCGGATGTTTCCAGGGTTCCATTCAGTCGCTTTCCCGTTCCTATTACTCCAAGATTATTCCGCCTGAAAAATCCGGTGAGTATTTCGGTATTTATGATATTTTCTCCAAAGGCGCTTCCTTCCTGGGCTCTGCGGTCATTGCATGGGTTAAACTGGCTGGGGGTACCATCAATATTGCAGTTGCATCACTGGCAATCTTCTTTGCACTGGGTTTTATATTCCTGATTCTGTCGGACCGGCAGAAAAACCTGGTCAAAAATCGCTGAATGACAGGAATCCCGGATCACTGATCCGGGATTCTGTTTTTTCAGTTTACAGGCATGCGATCAGGGCCTGACGGATGTCTTCCATACAGGGATCAGAAATTCCGAAATCCATCTGTTTATAACTCCAGGCTGCCCGACCGATATGCAACCGGTTCAGTGCACCGGAGAACAGACGATACCAATGGAGGATGTCCTCATGCCGGGCAAGCTGTATCACGCCATACTCTCCACAATAGAGCGGAACATTCTCAGTTTCCGCAATCCTGATCGCTTTGGCGAATGCCTGCTCAAAATACTCCGGGCCCAGAGGGCTGGATGGATTGCACAGCGAGAACCTGTCCGGGAAATAACCCAGCATGGCATCGGAAGCGGACTGCAGCTCAGCGTAGCTTGCAGAGGCAGAAATCCTGAAATCCTGTTTCATGGTAGGAATCCAGGCTGCTCCCTGATGTGTAAAGATCAGCGGTTCATAGAAATGAAAGTTGTAGACCAGGTGCGGATCCCGGGGCAGTTTCAGATCAGCCAGTGAGTCAATGCTGTTGTTCCAGTATCCACCGACAAGAATCCACACGTCCGGCGCGATGTGCCGGATCCTATGGATGCATTCGGAAGCAATGCGGTTCCACTGATCTGAATAGGCCTGATCGGTTACTTCATTGAGAAGCTCAAAAGAAACAGACTGCCCGGAATGGCCATACCTTTCTGCAAGTGCTTCCCAGAGCTGATAAAAATACTCCTGATACACAGAGTTTTCAAAGAATCCTGTCTCCTGTTCGCCCTGATCAAAAGAATAACCGCAGGCTTTATGCAGGTCCAGAATCATATTCAGCTTATAGCGGGAACACCATTCGACAGCCCGGTCAAGGTATCGAAATCCCTCATGACGCAGGGAACCGTCCCGGTTCTGTACCAGTTCATAATCCACAGGAAGTCTCACGTGATCCAGACCCCAATCCCGGATCCGGGCAAAATCGTTCTCCTTGATGAATTGCTCGTATCGGGTCTGTGTATGATTGCACTGGGAAAACCAGCCGCCGAGATTGATACCATGCTCATAACCACTCAAGAGTTTCATAAATCAGTTCCTCCATTG
>ONWQ01000305.1 GCA_900321565.1 uncultured Eubacteriales bacterium | reverse complement strand
GGTGCTCTGCGCCATGCCCATGCGCCGGAAGCCCCGCACCTGTATAAAAAGGACGGCTGGTATTACCTGCTGATTGCCGAAGGCGGAACGGAGTTTTATCACGCCGTGACCATAGCCAGGTCCAGAGACATCTTCGGCCCGTATGAAGGCTATCGTGGAAATCCGATCCTAACGCACCGGCATCTCGGTAAAGGATACCCGATTTCCAATACAGGGCATGCCGATCTGGTTCAGACCCAGAACGGTTCCTGGTATATGGTGCTCCTGGCATCCAGACCGTATGGCGGGTATCACCTGAACATGGGCAGAGAGACCTTTCTGGCACCCGTGGACTGGTCTGAAGACTGGCCTGTTGTGTGCCCGGGAACCGGGCATGTGGAGTTCACCTGTCCGGTGGACCTGCCGCCCTGCCCGTGTCCGGAAGCACCGGACCCTGACCGGTTTGACAGCATGTGCTGGAACCGTCTGGGTTCACCACAGGACTATGATCCGGTACATGTACAACCGGACAGCGTGCAGATCCGGTGTATCCGCACGCCACTGATCCCGGACGGAAATCCTGATCCGGTGGCGGAAAGAAACCCGCTGGGCTTTTATGGCCGCCGGCAGCAGCATATGTGTTTCGAGGCGCGTGTCAGGGCTGTCCTTCCGGATGAACCCGGTGTTTCCTGCGGCCTTGTGCTGCTTCAGAACGGGTTTGCGTCCCTGCGCGTGGAAATGCTGAACACGGATGCAGGGGTCATGATCCGTGCCGTGCAGGCGTGGCATGACGTGGAGCGCTGGCGGGACGAGGGTCCTTACCGGGAAGTTGTCCTGGCAGAATGTCCGGGCAGTAATCATGAAGAACTGATCATTCGTGCGGACGGCCAGGACATCGCTTTGTCGGTTGCGGATATGGAACTGGCGCATGCCGATGGCGGATTCCTGGGCAGCGAAAGCTGCGGTGGCTTTGTGGGTGCCTATATCGGCATGTATGCGTCCGGGAACGGGACGGACAGAAACTGCGAAGCCAGGTTTGAAGCATTCGAATACCGGGGCTTACCGGATGACACACATGCATGAAAAAACGCCGGGCGTACCCCGCCGGATGTCCGTGAACCGTACATCCGGCGGGGTTTTCTGTGCAGGGGCAGAACTTCCGGTATGCACGGGACGGAACGGAAGAACACGAAAAATGCAGAGAACTCGTTGCGGTACCGGGAAAGTCGCATTACAATGACTTCGCCCGGGCAAGAAAACAGCTGTAAATCAGCATACGCCCGGTGAGAGATTTGAACAGCGAGAGGGGACATATCAGATGAGCGTTTATGCCCAGAAAGTACTTGACAGTCTGAAAACCCGTTATGCGGATCAGCCGGAGTTTGTCCAGGCCGCAACAGAGATCCTGAATACACTGCAGCCAGTGATTGAAAAGCATCCCGAGTATGAAAAGGCCGGATTGCTGGAACGGTATGTGGAGCCCGAAAGAATTATCATCTTCCGTGTACCGTGGATTGATGATGAAGGCAAGGTCCAGGTTAACCGTGGCTACCGTGTTCAGTTCAACAGTGCGATCGGACCGTACAAGGGCGGACTGCGTCTGCATCCTTCCGTGAACCTGTCAATCATCAAGTTTCTGGGCCTGGAACAGATTCTGAAGAATTCCCTGACCGGACTGCCGATCGGCGGCGGCAAGGGTGGCTCAGATTTTGACCCCAAGGGCAAGAGTGATAATGAAGTCATGCGCTTCTGCCAGAGCTTCATGACAGAACTGTATCGTCATATCGGGAAAGATGTTGACGTACCTGCCGGCGATATCGGCGTGGGTGCCCGGGAAATCGGTTACCTGTACGGCCAGTACAAGCGGATTACCGGACTGTATGAAGGCGTACTGACCGGGAAGGGCCTTACATATGGCGGTTCCCTTGCACGTACTCAGGCGACCGGGTATGGCCTGTGCTATTTCACGGAAGCCATGCTCAAGGCCAATGGCCAGCAGATCGCAGGCAAGACTGTGGTGATCTCGGGCAGTGGTAATGTGGCAATTTATGCCAATGAAAAGATCACACAGATGGGCGCCAAAGTTGTGGCCATGAGCGACTCCAACGGGTATGTGTATGATCCCAACGGCATTCAGCTGAATGTTGTCAAGGAGATCAAGGAAGGCCGTCGCGGCAGGATCCGCGAGTATGTGGACGCAGTGCCTGGCGCAACCTATACCGAAGGCTGCAGCGGCATCTGGACCATCCCCTGCGATATCGCACTTCCGTGCGCAACCCAGAATGAGATCAATGGCGAGTCTGCGGAGCAGCTGATCAAGAACGGTGTTATGGCTGTGGCAGAAGGCGCAAACATGCCGTCTACCCTGGAAGCGACTGCAGCATTCCAGAAGGCCGGCGTGCTCTTCGGACCGGCAAAGGCTGCCAATGCAGGCGGTGTGGCCGTGTCCGCACTGGAAATGAGCCAGAACAGCCTGCGTCTGTCCTGGACGTTTGATGAGGTTGATAACCGGCTGAAGGATATCATGAACGGTATTTTCAGCAAGGTGAATGCAGCGGCCAAAGAGTATGCTACAGAAGGCGACTATGTTGCCGGTGCAAACATTGCCGGCTTCCTGAAGGTTGCAGAAGCCATGATGGCACAGGGAGCAGTCTGATCGGGCAGATAAGAAGCCACAGGGGATCGGAACGAGGGTTCCGGTCCCCTTTTTCAGGATATATGTCTGCCTGTTCTGCCTGGCTTCTGACTGGAGAACATACAAAAACGCAGATAAAATGAGCATGGAAGCAGAAAAGCCGCTTTTTTTTCAGCCCGGAACATGCTATACTTCGGCAGGCAGTCTCATGACTGCAGACTGAGAGTAGCGCCCGGGAGGGCGATGATAATAGGAGGGGTTTCCTTGAAAAAGATTGGTGTACTGACCAGCGGCGGGGACAGCCCGGGCATGAACGCTGCAGTTATGGCCATTGCCAAGAGTGCAGCACTGTATGGCATGCCACTGGTAGGTATCAAACGCGGATATAATGGTCTGCTGCGTAAGTCGACCAGTATCTATGATGACATGGAAGAACTGCACCTGGATACCGTGCTGGATATAGCAGACCGTCCTGGTACATACCTGCGCACGGCGCGCTGCATGGAGTTTATGGACCCGGCCTGGCGTGAGGTTGCAGCCAATACACTGCATGCCATGGATATCGATGGCCTGGTGGTGATCGGCGGTGACGGTTCTTTCCATGGTGCGGAATACCTGTGCAAACTGGGCATCCACTGCATCGGGATTCCGGGAACCATAGACAATGACCTGCCTTATACGGAAATGACGCTCGGCTATGACACCGCTGTGAATGTCTGCGTGGATGCGGTCCGTGCAATCCGTGCAACCTCAAGAAGCCATGACCGTCCGGCAGTGGTCGAGGTCATGGGCAGACACTGCGGGGATATCGCACTGACAACCGCAGTATCCACAGGTGCAGAGATCGTGCTGGTTCCGGAAATCCCATGGACAGTGGAAGAGGTTGCCAAGCGGCTGAATCAGCAGCTGGCCAAGGGGAACACCCGTGCCACCATTGTTGTGGCGGAAGGCTGCTGGGAAAGCATGGAACCCTTTGACATGTATACATTCCTGAACAGCCATGGCAAGAAATGCTATGAAGGCGAGCCCATGAGCGCAGTCCGGTTTGCATCCGTCATGAAGAGAATGTGTAATATGGCAGAGGTCCGTGCAACCGTGATCGGCTATACCCAGCGCGGTGCAGAACCGACAGCCAAGGACAGCGCGTTTGCTTTCGAAGCCGGAAGCCTGGCAGTCCGTCTTCTCAGAGACGGCATCAGCAACCAGGTGATCGGTGTGCGCAATGGCAAGGTATATTATCAGGCCATTGATGAAGCACTCCGTGCAGAACGTGAATTTAATCGTCCGCTGTATGAACTGGTAAACAGTCTGTAAGGTCAAAGAACTCCGTGCCTGAAGTACGGAGTCTTTTTTCAAGGAGAAATCATGCATCAGTATTTTTGTGTAGGAGAAATCCTGCGTCCGCAGGGCGTCCGCGGGGAGGCCAAGGTGCGTCCGTATGCTTCAAGAATGGAAGACTTCCTGCAATGGACAACACTGTACCTGGAAGAGCAGGGTGTGTACCGCGCACTGGCTGCGCGTTGCTCCCGGGTCCATGACGGGTTTGCCTATATCACCCTGGAAGGCTGCAGCAGACCGGAGGATGTGGATCGTCTGAGGGGAAGGAAGATCTATATCGACCGTGCGCATGCAGCACCGCTGGAGGAAGGCGAGACGTATATCAGTGACCTGATAGGCTGCCGGGCTGTGGACGAAAACGACCAGGAAATCGGTGTTCTGACGGATGTGCTTCAGCATGGTCCTGTGGACGTCTATGTGTTCAGAACCCCTCGCGGGACCATGATGGCGCCGGCACTGCAGAGAGTATTCCCACAGACCGATGTGGAGCATCAGCTGATCCGGGTTGACCGTGAAAACCTTCAGGAGGTTGCTGTCTTTGAAGATTGATATCCTGACCATCTTTCCGGAAATGTTTGAAAGCGTACTGAATGCCAGTATTCTTGGGCGTGCCAGGGAAAAAGGACTGCTGGAGATCCGCTGCACGGATATCCGGCCTTTTTCTGCGTCCAAGCATAAGAACACGGATGACTATCCGTTTGGTGGCGGTGCCGGTATGGTCATGATGCCTCAGCCGATCATGGATGCCATGCGCTCGGTAACCGGCGGGGACTTCCATGGCAAACGAATCTATATGAGTCCACGGGGCAGCGTACTGACAACCAGGAAAGCCCGGGAGCTTTCCAAAGAGGAGCATCTGGTTCTTCTGTGCGGGCACTATGAAGGCGTGGATCAGCGCGTCCTGGATGCCTGCGTGGATGAAGAAATCAGTATAGGAGATTATATTCTCACGGGCGGTGAACTGGCGGCAATGGTCCTGGTGGACTGTGTGTCCCGGTTCATTCCCGGGGTTCTGGGCTCGGAAGAGAGTCCGGAAGAGGAATCCTTTTCAGACGGACTGCTGGAGTATCCGCAGTATACACGGCCGGCGGTATGGGAAGGCGTTCCTGTGCCGGAGGTTCTGCTGTCAGGACATCATGCCAGGATCCAGGCATGGAGGCGCGAGCAGTCATTGCGCATAACCCAGAAAAACCGGCCGGACCTTCTGAAAACGGCTGAACTGACGGCAAAAGAACGGAAAATGCTGGAGGAAACAGAGCCATGTTCCTGAGAAAGATTACTGTCATGTTCGTCCCGATCGTGCTGCTTGCGCTTGTGTGTGCGATTCTTCCGGCACTGGATGGACTTGGCTTTTTTTCCAGTGTTGCCAAGGGTGTTGTACTTGGCGCGGTGCTTGCATTGCTCCTGCCTCTGTCCGGTGCCTCCAGGCGCCGGGAACCGTTTGGCGTGCTGCTGTGGGTCCCGCTGACGCTGATTGCCATGGTGGTCCTGTATCAGTACCTGGCCACCTGCGGGACCAGCATTCCTGTGCTTGCTCTGCTGGAAACAACGAATCCTCAGATCGTTCATATGGAATGCACATTTCTTGGCTTCATGGCCGTGACCTGTATCCGGACGGCCGGCTGAACCCGGTCAGACAAAGCTCTCATCCTGATTGAATACAGGAACAAAGGCCTCACTGGCAGACGTCGGTCCCTGAAAATACCCGGGAAGCCCGAGGTCCAGCATGGCATCCCGGACGCGCCTGTACTCCCGGGGCGTGATCCGTCGCCGCAGGCCGGGCAGCGGAATCTCGCCAAAGGGGATATACTGCTGCATCAGGCTTACGGGAACCCCG
>ONWQ01000311.1 GCA_900321565.1 uncultured Eubacteriales bacterium | reverse complement strand
TATGCTTTTCCAGTTTCGGATCCGGGATCGGAATTGCGGAGATCAGGGACCTGGTATATGGATGCAGCGGGTAGTTGAACAGTTCATCCGTTTCTGCGATCTCCACAATATCGCCCTTGTAGATTACGGCAATACGGTCAGAGATAAAACGGACAATCGACAGGTCATGAGCAATGAACAGGTACGTTACATCACGCTCACGCTGGAATTTCTTCAGCAGGTTCAGCACCTGTGCCCGGATGGAAACATCCAGTGCGGAAATCGGTTCGTCCGCAATGACCAGTTCCGGCTCCATGACCATAGCACGTGCCAGACCGATTCTCTGCCGCTGACCGCCTGAAAACTCATGCGGGTAACGAGTCAGATGTTCAGGCAGAAGACCCACTTCATTGATGATCTTCTCAACCTTCCGCACACGATCCGCTTCGTTTTCAAACAGATGGAAGTTGTACAGGCCTTCCGAAATAATATAGTCCACCGTTGCACGCTCGTTCAGGGAAGCTGCAGGGTCCTGGAATACCATCTGAATATTCCGGATCACTTCCTTGTCCAGGGTTCTCGGAATCTTGCCTGAAATGCGTACACCCTTGTACAGGATTTCGCCGGCAGCACAGGGATTCACACGGATCACTGCACGGCCGATGGTTGTCTTCCCGGAACCGGACTCGCCAACGAGAGAGAAGGTCTCCCCTTTATAAATATCAAACGATGCATTCTTGACTGCACGCACCGCATTTTCATCTTTACCGAAAGTGATGTCCACATTACGCAGAGACAGAAGAACCTCGCGGCCATCCGCATCCAGCGGTCCATGTTCCGGCAGGTGTGCAGCAATATTGGTCTGAGTATCAGCCACAGTGGTTCCTCCTAAATATGATATGCTTCCATGAGTTTTTCATGGATGTTCTCAATAATCTCCGGTTTCTGCACCCTGGGTGAGCGCGGATCTTCCAGCCATGTCTTGGCATAATGCGTCTGGGTAATCTGGAACATCGGCGGCTCTTTGAGTGTATCAATCTTCATGCAGTACGGGTTTCTCGGTGCAAACGGATCGCCAACAATCTTGTTGTAGAGAGACGGAGGTGTACCTGTGATTGAATACAGTTCCGTATTCTTCTGTGCAAGCTGCGGCAGCGAGGACAGGAGTGCCCATGTGTAGGGATGCCGCGGATCATAGAAGACTTCCTCGACCGTACCCAGTTCCACAATCTGACCTGCATACATGACGGCCACACGGTCCGCCATATTGGCAACAACACCCAGGTCATGCGTGATGAACACAATGGTATAATTGAATTCCTTCTGCAGGTCCTTGAGCAGTTTCAGGATCTGCGCCTGAATGGTCACATCCAGTGCCGTTGTCGGCTCATCGCAGATCAGGATCTTCGGCTGGCAGGACAGGGCAATCGCAATGACGATACGCTGACGCATGCCGCCCGAGTACTGGAACGGATAGTCATCAAAACGTTTTTCCGCATTCGGGATGCCGACTTTCATCATCAGCTCCAGCGCGCGCTTGCGGGCTTCAAGCTCACTGCACTGCTGGTGCTTCAGAATCACAGACGTGATCTGCTTTCCGATCGTAATGATCGGGTTCAGACTGGTCATCGGGTCCTGGAATACAGTCGCGATACGCTTACCGCGGATCTTGGTCCAGTCTGTGGGATCCTTGATCTTTGCAAGATTGATGACACATGTGCCATGGAGCTTCTCAGGTGTCTCGTCAAGATACCGGACGCGGAAAGTCACCGGATCAAACACAGTATTGAGCACCTGATCATTTTCAAGGTCAGCGCCGCGCTGCATGGCACTGTGCAGTTCCTTCAGCAGCTGTCGTGCACACCGGTTCTGTTTGACGCTCCCGTATCGACCGATTGAAAGCCAGATTTCCTTCGCCAGCCGCGTATTCCGTGCTTTCTGCGCTTCTGTAACCGCCTGTCCGATCAGTGTCTGATACTCGGCTTCCAGTGCCTTCTTCCGTTCCTTCCACGCATTAAGCCATGCCGTGTCGTTTTCCGCGGCTTTTTTGCGCTGCTGGATCAGGTTCGCTTTATCCTTCTGCTTCTGCCGGATCTTTTCATCCATGGCACTGATCTTTTGGGCAGTCTCGTGGATCTTTTCCTTTTCCCTGGATGTGTCCATGGTCTGCTTCAGATTGAACAGTTCTGTACGCTGAAATACCAGTTCCTGGATCTCATTGTCCAGTTTCTGTTCCTCTTCTTCGGAAAGTGAAGTCTTCGCTGCATACTCGCTTTCCAGTTCCTTCAGCTGATTCCATACCGGAGCCCCATGTTCCAGATTGGAATACTGATTCAGCTTGTTCTCCAGACGGCTCATCAGGCGTCTGGCCTTCTGGTTCATCGGGACGACCGTATCCGCAAGCGCATCGTCCGCAAACAGGATATCACCGCTTTCGATGAAACCATTGGTATCCAGCATGCCCGCGAATGTTTTGGTAAACACGGACTTACCGGACCCGGATTCACCGACCACAGCAATGCATTCATCTTCCATGATATCCAGTGAGATGCCACGGATGGCTGTAAGAATCCTTCCGCGGACCCGGAACTTCACAACCAGGTCCTTGACCGATAACAACAATTTCGAATCGCTCATGCCACACCTCACATATGTGTTCTAGGATCAGATGCATCGCCGAGATTCTGACCCACCACGTACAGCACGATGGTAATAATGGAGGCAACTGCCACCGGTGACCAGAATTCAAACTGCCATCCCGGAGTCAGCATGGCATTCTCAGCCTGATAAATCAGGCGGCCAAGAGACATATCCGACATACCCATGCCAATATAGGAAAGGAAAACTTCATAGGAAATATAGGACGGGATCTCTGTCGCTGCCAGGGTCACAATCACGGAGGTCATGAACGGAAGAATATTCTTCATGGCAATGCGGAGAATCGGCGTTCCCAGGCAGCGTGAAGCAAGATTGTACTCCCGGTCACGGATGATGATGACCTGCGTCCGGATAAAGTAGGCAATACTCAGCCAGCCCGTGATCGTCAGTGCAAAAACCATGGTCCAGAAACCGGCAGAGAAAATCAGAACCAGCACAGAGATAAACAGAATGTAGGGAACATTGCCGATAATATTGTAGACTTCAGTCATGACAATATCGACTTTCTTGGAAAAGCCCCAGACTGAGCCGACAATAATCCCGACTGTCATATTGATCAGTGCACAGATAAACGCCATGGTAATGGAAATCCTGCTGCCGAACCAGACAGCATCGAACGTTGACTGTCCGGAAGCGCCGGTGCCCAGAATCCAGTGGATATTCCTGCCGAACTTACTCATGGCGGCGTTCGGCATCAGATGCTTGGCCGAGCTGTCCATCAGGTTC
>ONWQ01000335.1 GCA_900321565.1 uncultured Eubacteriales bacterium | reverse complement strand
CCGGGATCTTTCTGTAGGATTGCAGGGAAATGCGCCTTGCATGGGGGAACACCGGTGTGAACCGCGCGCAACTCACGGAGTTCGTTGATCGGGTTCGCGCCTCTTCCGGGGTCTGCTGGACCACGGCTGCCACCCGGGATGGCTCACTGCTTCTGGGACGCAGGGTACTCAGCGCACAGACGAACAGTTTCATGCAGGATCTCGGCGTCCTGATTCTGCGTGTGAATATATCCCGGGTTCTGATGCCGAGCACACAGTACACACTGCCCGGCACTGGGGACTGGATGATCACGCTGTTCCACAATGACACGCTGGTGTATCCCATGGAACGTCCGGACAGTACCATTCAGGCACTGTCCATCCTTCAGCCGGGTGCGTACAGCATCCTGACCATGGATGACCAGAGCTATTTTGTGACCATGAATACACTGGATGCAGGGGACGGGGTATGGAGACTGTATATCGGACTCCCGTACTCGGAGATCCTCGGCAGGATCCGTGTGTCACGCTGGCTGATGGCAGCATTCACGCTTCTGGCTTCGCTTGTGGCATTTGCCGTAACAGCACTGATTGTGCACCGGTTTACCAAGAATTACACCCTGCTGGTCAGCAAGATGGAACGCTTCAAGCGCGGCGAGTATCATCCGTCCATGATTTCCTCAAGAAACACCGGGGATGAGCTGACCCGGCTGAACCGGACGTTTGATGAAATGGCGGTCAGCTATGAACGGATGACCCGGGAAAACTATGAAAAACAGTTGCTGCTCATGCAGGCACAGCTGAAAAACCTGGAGCAGCAGCTGGATCCTCATTTTCTGTTCAATACACTGGAAACGATCAATTATTTTGCCAGACGCTCAGGGGATGAGAACATACCGCAGATTGTCCATGCACTGGCAGAGCTTCTGCAGTACTCCCTGCGCGGTAAAAATGACTGCGTGCCGCTGGAACAGGAAATCAGCATGCTGAAGAAGTATCTGTATATCCAGCAGATGCGGTTTTCGGATATTCTGTCGGTTGAGTATGATTTCAGTGAACCCACACTGAAGACCATGATCCCGAAGATGACACTTCAGCCACTGGCGGAAAATGCCATACGGTATACACTGGAAGAGGAAGAAACCTGCCGCCTGCGTTTTTCCTCGAGAACGGACGGCGATGATGTACTGATTCGCATTTCAGATAACGGACCGCCCATGGAGAAGGATCTTCTGGAAAAGCTGCAAAGCGGTGAGCGGCAGGCTCATGGCAGCGGGATCGGTCTGCGGAATGTGGATACCCGGCATAAACTGCTCTTCGGCGAGAACTATGGCCTGTCTTTTTGCAGCAGGGATGGCTGGGCGACCGTGATTGTACGTGTTCCCGGATTCCGGAAAGGAGAAGGTGATCCGGATGTTCAGAATGGTACTTGCGGATGATGAGATGCGCATACGCGAGGAATTAAGCACGTTCTACGACTGGAAAGCGCATGATATAGAGATCGCTGCTGTGTGCAGGAATGGTCTGGAAGCGTATGAAGCGATTCTGGATGAAGCGCCGGACATTGTGCTGACGGATATCCGCATGCCCGGACTGAGCGGGCTTGAAATGATTGAAAGACTGCGCAGTGCCAAGAGTGACCTGTGTTTCCTGATCCTTTCGGGGTACCGTGACTTTGAGTATGCGCAGCAGGCGATCTCGCTCGGGGTCAAGCAGTATCTGACCAAACCGCTGGACGAAGAAAGTCTCTGGAAAGCGGTGGACCAGTGTAAGGCGCAGTGCCGCAGGTATGCCTTGCCAAGGTTACCCAGAGAAAGCTCAGGGCAGAATACGGCGGAAATCGTGCATACGATCCGCGAGTATGTAAGGGAGCATATCTCGGACAGCAGTCTGTCACTGCAGTATATCGCGCGGAATGTACTGTATATGAATGAGGACTATGTCAGTCATCTGTTTGCTACATCGTCCGGCCAGAAGTTTTCCTGCTTCCTCAATTCCACCCGGGTGGAAGCGGCCAAGCATCTGCTTGAGACGACGGGGCTGAGCATTGCCGAGATTGCGGAGCAGACAGGGTTTGGTACCAATCCAAAATACTTCAGTCAGGTTTTCAGAAAATATACAGGTACAACACCATCTTCGTACACCAGAAACGTATGACACGCAAATGAAAAGGAGAACGAAACATGATTCAGGCAATTCCGCACCTGCCCATGAACCCACATCTCAAAGGCCAGGCTGAGGTGATCCAGCATGTCCGGTATTCAGAGGGTGGTCAGGAACTGACACTCATCCTGCCATGGGCGCCCGGGGGCGACCGGTCCGTCATGCCGCGCGCACCGCTCATCTTCTTTGTTCAGGGCAGTTCATGGCACACTCCGAACCGGGATTTTGAGATCCCCATGCTTTCCCGGTTTGCCGAAGAAGGCTATGTAGTCGCCACGGTCAGTCACCGCAGCGCGCAGGACGGGTATCCGTTCCCGGCCTTTCTGGAAGACACCAAGTGTGCGCTGCGCTTTCTGCGCACCCATACGGAGGCGTATGCCATTGATCCGCAGAAGGTGATTGCCTTCGGCACTTCCTCGGGCGGGAATACAGTATGTCTTATGGGCCTGACCGGGGATGATCCGGAGCTTAAAAACGGGGAGTATGAAAAGCAGAGTGATGCGGTGAACGCCGTGGTTGCCTGCTTTGCACCGACGGATCTTCCGGCACTGTTTGAGTACCTGAAGGAAGTACCTGGGATCCGGCAGGCCATGGCAGAGTATTTCGGCAAGGATGAAACATGCTGGACGGAGGTCATGCGGAAATGGAGCCCGGTTTTCCGTGTGAACCCGGAGAAAGTGTATCCGCCGTTTATACTGCTCCATGGTACGGCGGACCCGGTGGTACCGTGCAGTCAGATGGAATCGCTTTATGAAACCCTGAAGACAGCGGGGTGCGATGTTTCCGCCTTCTATGTGGATGGCGCCGAACACGAGGGAAACTTCTGGAGCCCGGATGTACGCAGAGTGATCCATGACTGGATCATCCGCAGGTTCCCTGCCTGAAGCGTACGCAACATGGCAGGCTAACAGGGCTGGGACAGAAGAAAACGAGGTATATTATTGCATACTGTGCCGGAATACTGGACGCCATGTCTGTTTTCCGGCACGGATTTTTTTACGCTTTATGGTAATAAAGAGTTGCACAGACCTGTGTATTTTGTTATACTCTTATCAGTTTATTCGCTGGAAATTCATAACGAATGATAAGAAAGGAAAGGGAGTTCTATGACTGGCAAGGCATGCTCAACCGGCAAACTCTTATGTTCAGTTCTGATCCTGTGTTTGCTCTGCACTCTGTGCTTTGCAGAAGAAAAGAAAGAGGAAAACGGGATCCTGCAGCCGGTGATTCAGTACAGCAGCATCCGTGATCCCGGGTTTGACAATGCAGTGAGCGAAAACATGACTTT
>ONWQ01000304.1 GCA_900321565.1 uncultured Eubacteriales bacterium | reverse complement strand
TGTCTCCTCTGCCGGATAATGCACCCCAACATGAAGACCGGTTCCGCCAGCGCCGTCATCTGCATACTGCACGACCAGTTTATTCCCGGTTCTCATCCAGGGGAATGGAAATCCTGCAAACCGTGCCCTCCCCGGGTGTACTGCTGAACGATACCGTGCCATTGCATAGGAGTTGCAGCCGCAACCGGACATTTTCTATACCTATGTGGCCAGTGTGTTCCATATTCTTCAGACGTTCCACGTCAAATCCGACCCCATTGTCAATGATACTGACAAGATAGTCCTGCCCGGAACATTCGGATGTGATGGTCACATCGCCTTCACTCTTTCTTCTTTTGCAAATGCCATGCTTGATTGCATTCTCCACAAGAGGCTGCAGTGTAAAACACGGAATCTGAAACTCGGTGCATGAGAGCTCAAAATGGATTCTGAGATGCGGGAATCGAATGGTCTCAATGGACAGATAATGCTTAAGGAACATAATCTCCCTGTCAAACGGAATCATGGCCGGCTTGGATATGTCCGAAAAAGAGTCATGAAGATAGTCAGAAAGCCGGAATACCATTTCCTGCGCCTTCGCCGGATCGGATTCACAAAGACTGCCGACTGAGCTGAGCGTGTTATAGAGAAAATGTGGATTAATCTGCTGCTGCAGTGAATTCAGCTGACTCCTGACAAGCTCATGTTCCCTTCTCGTCATTTCTCTCTCCCACTGCGTTTTCAGGTTTGAATAGAAGAAAAAGACCGAGATAAAGGTTCCCTGACTCAAAAGCTGAATTCCGCCAGTCCAGTCCTGGATCAGAGCATTAATGTATGGCACAAACGGATAAATCATCAGAATCAGCTTATCCCGCCATTGCATTGGTTTCAGCATGATATAGACAGCGCAGCAGATCAGCATGACCGTTTCCAGACCAAAGTAGAAATAGTAACCGGGGCCGCGGGCATAAACGCCTGTGACTGGAGAAACCGTGAAAATCAGGCCCGTGAATGCATTGGAAAGCATCAGCAGAGTGAGAATCCAGGTCAGCCACTTCATCAGACGGCAGGCCTCGGAATAGTGGTAACGTGACTGCCGTATCATTTTGCCGATGATCCGCCAGAACTCAAGAGTCAGCAAGACCGGGCAAAGGCAGAACACAGTATTGACAACCATATTGACAAAATAAAACTCCGGTCTGCCGTTAACTATCCAGTACAGACTGTCCGTAAACATATAGATCGTTGTCAGGTGGAACAGGACCGCGGCATCCCGCTGATCCTGGTCCATCGGTTTCCTGCGCCCAAGACTCAGATGAATCAGCGCTGTGATCAGGATGGCGAAGGCTGTGACCGAAAGAATCAGTATATGCCCCAGTTCCATCCCGGATATGTTGCGCTCAAGATACACTGCAAAAAAGAATGACATGGCAAATTCAGCCAGCGTGCCGGAAACGTTCAGCCAGCGTATGGCTTTCTCTGACATGAACCATCATCCTCTCATTCTGGAATCTGTTTCGCGGTTCGGGAATTCATCACGTGCATCTGCACGTATCATGAAGCATCCATGATTCATATGTGCTGTCTTACCGGATCAGCCTGTGCCCACATTTGTGCCCACTCAGTCCTCTTTACACCACAGCTTCCGGGAAAAAAATAAAGAAGCCTCTGTAGCAAGGCTTCTTACACATGTGTACCCGGCAGGATTCGAACCTGTGGCCTTCAGAGTCGGAGTCTGACACTCTATCCAGCTGAGCTACGGGTACAGGACATCATGCCGTAGGATAGCACAGGAATCGTTAAAAGTCAATCCGGTTCTCAGACTTATGCCGGATTTTTTCAGCAATATCCTTTCAGCATAGTGTCTGTATCTACTGGAACAGTGTGCATCCACTCTTGCGGAAAGCGTCTGCCATATCGTGCAGCTGTGCTTCCGTGGTCCTGAACTTTCTGCTCAGGCAGGCATAGCAGTAGCCTTCCTGGATTGCTCTGGAGATCAGCTTCTTGGACAACCCGATTTCGTCCCGGCCAAGCGGATTCCCGCAGAGACTGCATTTCATCGAAAATCCACCAGCTCCGTACGGAATACACGGCAATCATGCGCCGGGACCTGAACCTTCAGGTGCTCCCTGTGTATACCAATATTCTCTCCTGTCATGACATCCGTAAACTGAAATGCCTTGCAGGCACTGGCAGCAAGACCTGTGTCATTGAACAGCACACGATATTCCCGGTCTTCTTCCGACAGGTTGAACACGCCCAGTGCATATGCGCCATCTTCCAGGAACTTGAATGCATAGATCCGGTCTGTCTCATCCTTGCCCTGCAGGAAAATCGGCGGTCGGGCTTCCGCATCCTGATCTATCCGGATCAGTTCCGGATTGGTAACAAGCTTCAGCGTTTCTTCGTTCATGGTACGGATGTCACATCCCAGCATCAGCGGGCATGAGAACATGCACCACAGAGCAAACTGACTGCGATAATCCGCGCTGTTACATCCCTGGGACCCGACAAGCCCCCTGCCATACATGCCGACAGTCAGCATGTCCATATCATTGAAGCAACCGGGAGCCGACGCATGAAGCTTGTCCATCTGGCTGCGTGCGATATTCCGGTATGATTCAGCATTATCAAAAATGTCACCTGTTGACCGGTACATATGCGCACCCGTGGATCGGATCCAGTCCCAGACATTACTGCTGCCCCAGTTGCAGGCAGAAAACAGGATTTCCCGCCCGGATGCACGCAGTGCCATACCCATTCTGCGGTACAGTGTGGGCTCGTCCGCACTGCCGGGATGATAGCAGTTATCATATTTCAGATAATCCACACCCCACTCGGCGAATGTTTTTGCGTCAAGAAACTCATGATCATACGAACCCGGATAGTCCGCGCACGTTCTTACGCCGTCACAGGAATACATACCGAATTTCAGGCCCTTGCTGTGTACATAATCTGCCACTGCCTTCATACCGTTCGGGAACTTCACATGATGCGGTACGATCCGATCCGTCACAGGATCGCGTTCATACTCAGACCAGCAGTCATCAATCACCAGGTATTCATAGCCTGCATCTTTCAGGCCAAGACGGACCATGGCATCTGCCGCCTCATGAATCAGGTTTTCGTCAATCTTGTCTCCGAAGGTGTTCCATGTATTGAATCCCATGGGTGGTCTGGATGCTAACATACCGGTGATTCCTCCTGTTCTGTCCTGTGGACATGTCTCCTATATATTTTCGTCTTTTTGGACAAACTCCTGCAGTCTTCCGATTCTTTTTACCATATCGGAAACAGCACCTGTCCGCTCTGGTACCCCTTATTTTTCAAAACCACAGGCCTATATTCGGAAGACATTTCAGACAGTTCATTTTCAGGCTTGACCTTCCGGTCCTGTGCACATAGAATACTTGCTTGCCGCATAGCCTGTCTCTGCGGCTTTGGACTTGTGAAAGAAGGATCGTATCTGTCATATGCATCATGATCTCACCACAGGAAAACCGTCAAGTGTACTCTGGAAATTCTGTCTGCCGCTGTTCGGAAGCGTGATTTTCCAGCAGTTGTATAACGTTGCGGACAGCTTTGTCGCCGGGCGTTTTATTGGCGAGCAGGCGCTCGCAGCAGTCGGCAACAGTTATGAAGTAACCCTGATCTTCATTGCATTCGCTTTCGGGTGTAATATGGGCTGCTCCGTCACTGTCGCACAATTGTTCGGTGCAAAGGATTGGAAAAGCATGAAGTGTGCAGTATCCACTGCCATGATTATGACTACCGTTGTATGTCTTTTCTGGATGCTCACCGGGCTTGTTTTCGGAAGGCAGATTCTGGAACTACTGCAGACGCCGGAAGCCATTCTGGATGATTCAGCGCTGTACCTGGATATATATGTTCTTGGACTCCCGTTCATGTTCTTTTATAACCTGTCCACAGGCATTTTTTCTGCACTGGGCGACTCCAGAACGCCATTCTTCTTTCTGTCCTTCTCGTCCACGGCCAATATTCTGGTGGATATCCTGTTCGTTACCGTATTCCACATGCGTGTGGACGGTGTTGCATGGGCGACCTTCCTGTGTCAGGGGATCAGCTGCATCCTCGCAGTGTTAGCTGTTCTCAGGCGCCTGAAATCGCTTCCCTGTGATCAGGAAAAAGGCCACCTGTTCTCAGCGCATCTTCTGAAGCGCATGCTGCAGATTGCGATTCCCAGTACACTGCAGCAGAGTTTTGTCTCCGTTGGCAATCTGATCATCCAGACGGTCATCAATGCATTCGGTGCCAGCGTGATTGCAGGCTACTCTGCATCTGTAAAGCTGAATAATCTGGTCATTACTTCCTTTACAACCCTCGGAAACGGGATTTCCAGTTATACCGCCCAGAACCTTGGCGCCAACCGCAAGGACCGGATTCAGCAGGGATTTTCAGCGGGCATCCGCATGGTATGGATGCTCTGTATTCCGTTCACCGTTGCTTATTTCTTTTTCGGCCACATCTTCCTCAGCTTCTTTCTGGAAGACAGTACCGGAAGTGCCATGTCCACCGGGAAAATGTTTCTGCAGATTCTTTCCCCGTTCTACTTTATTGTTTCAGCCAAGCTGGTTGCAGACGGTATTCTCCGCGGTACCGGGCTCATGCATCAGTTTATGATTGCCACGTTTACCGACCTTCTGATTCGTGTCGGTCTTGCCATTGTACTTTCCCGGACGTCTCTGGGTGCCACGGGAATATGGTGTGCCTGGCCGGTCGGCTGGGTAATTGCCACGGCATTTTCCCTGCTCTTTATGAATCGGAATTATCCCATACTCCGGCATGCACACAAATGATGACACACAGCGGGGCCATCCGGGTTCAGAAAAAGACGGACAGTCCGGCATGGACTCTTCCGTCTTCTCTCTGGCATCACACCAGCTGCTGTATTCTGACATGCACATGAGGCTATTCGTGTTTCAGACCTGACCATACCTGTCCGCTCGGCACTTCCGGCTTTTCATGCACCGGAAATCGCCAGACCTGCTTCTGTTCCACCCATCCGGTATTTATGTGTATTCCATCCGGAAACACACATCTGAATCCATCTATAAATCAAGATCAGAAAGTGAGAGTTCTGTCATGCAAGCATCCGTATTCCGTGAAGAAGTCCTGCAGAAACTGACCGCACTTCATGTTTCCTACACGCTGCATCAGCACCCGGCTGTTCATTCCATGGATGACTGCCTGAGCCTGCCCTTCGTAACCAGCGATATGGTCTTTGCCAAAAACCTTCTGCTGGAAACCCCGACCCGGGACCGCAGGATCCTGCTCATGCTCCCGCCATGGAAACCTTTCAAAACATCCGTTGTCAGCAAGCTTCTGCATGTATCACGTCTGAGCTTTGCCAGTCCGGAGGTTATGACGCAGACCATGTTTACACGTCCCGGAGCCCTGTCCCCACTAGGACTTCTGGCCGAACCGGCACGCGGAACCATGCTTGCCATTGACTGTCAGATCATGACCTATAACCAGATCGCCATGCATCCCTGTGACGCAACCGAAACCGTAACCATGCCCATGCTTGATTTTCTGAGCATACTGGTGCCCGCGCTTGAGTGTCCTTACGTAGCCCTCAATATTCCGGAAACGCCCTAACAGGATTCCTTTTCAGAAAACCAGGCGCATCTGGTGCCACGGGACGCCACCATGGGTCGAAAGCGCGCTGATTCCCTCATCCTGAAACCCCAGAGCCGCATAATAATGCACCAGTGGATCCTTGCATGTCAGCACAAGCCCTTTTCTGTGCTGTTCCCGCGCCTGCCCGATCAGTGCACGCAGGAGCGTGGCTGCGTGCCCCTGCCTCCGGTACTCAGGCAGTGTATTCACACCGAACACCATCTGCCAGGCGCCTTCTTCCCGGTGCAGATCTGCCCGATGATACATTTCATCCCGCAGGTCTTTTTCGTCTGTAACCATGCCATCCACAAAGGCAATCAGGTGATCACCGTCCAGCATCAGCCAGAAGTGATCCGCGTACGCCTTCAGGCGTTCCTCAAACTCAGCCTTTGTTGCAGCCTCAGTCTGTGGAAAGCATGCTGCCTCCACACAGGCAATGGCATCCAGATCGCGGAGTGTCGCTGTCCGAATGATCATAGTATCCTCCTCACAATGTCCGGCTGACGCATAAAACGTACCGGGCGCCTCATATCCATTTTTTTCTGCGGAACATATACAGAAGCCCGATCACAATCAGAATACTGAGCAGCAGAACTGCCGGGTACGCCCACGGAAACTCCAGTTCCGGCATGTAGCGGAAGTTCATGCCATACCATCCGGTAATCAGTGTCAGTGGTGTAAACACAGTGGTGACAATCGTCAGAAATGCCATGATCCGGTTCTGCCTGACATCAATCTGTGTCTGCATCAGATCCCTGAGCTGTGCAGTATATTCTCTCAGTGAGAGCACCGTATTCTGAAGGCGTTCCACACGTTCGGAAAACATCCGGAAGTACCGCAGACAGTCATCGTCAAAAAAGCCGTTCTCATTCTCTTCCAGTTCCTGTCCCAGGTCCATCATCTGAATATAGTGTGAGCGCAGGTCAAGAAGCTCTCCGCGGATATCGTTGATCCGGATCGTGGTAGCCGTTTCACTGTTTCTCAGGATCTGTTCCTCCAGTGCGTTCAGTTCCTTTTCATAACGGTCCAGCATCTGAACATCCCCGGCAATCATATCTTCCAGAAAATCATAGAGAAAGCGTTCAAGGCCCGGCATCTTCCATTTCCGGTTTGCAGCGATCCGTTCAAGCGTCCGGTTCACATACCCTGTGTCATCAATGAGAACGATCCCTTTCTCATCCAGCGCAAAGGCAAAGCGCGGGCCAGGTTTCATGTGGTCACTCCGGTCAGGCAGCGCAAACGTTCCCGTCAGGGAATCATAGTTGACTTCCGCCTTGGTATCTCCCAGTGTCTGCTCTGAAAGTTCAATATCCAATCCCATGGCAAACTGGTCTTTCTGCTGCTCCCATTCCTCAAAAGTCAGTACTGAAACATATGGCCGCACTCCGGACAGTGCAGTTTCCCGGGTGCATGGAACCAGCCGCTCACCAATCTGATACTCCATCTTGCTTTCTCTCCTTATACATTGGCCCGTATCCCGGGCCGGGTAAGTATAGCGCATTTTCACAGAACAGAAAACCTTGCAAATCATACTCCTTTGTGTATACTTGATTATGGGGTTATGTGACCCTGAGTCCGACAGGATTGTAGAGATTGAAGCCAAGGAGGGCTCCCATGTCAGAAAAGAAGACCAGGCATCCGGTCCTGCCCGTCATTGCGGTGCGTGATATGATGCTTTTTCCGCACATGACCATGAACCTGGACGTCGGGCGGCCAAAGTCACTTGCTGCTCTGGAATACGCCATGGAACATGAATCCAATGTGCTGATCGTTGCCCAGAGCAATGAGGATATTGACGACCCGTCAGGAAAGGACCTGTACACAGTAGGCACCATTGCCACGATTAATCAGGTCATGAATCTTCCCGGTGACGTCAGCCGGATTCTTGTCGAAGGCGTACGGCGGGGCATTGCACAGTCGTATCATGTGAGCAAGGGAATGCTGACTGCCACCGTTACTCCATACGAAACCAATGAAGAAAACACTCCGGAACTTGAAGCCGGTATCCGCGCTGTTCAGGATGCCATGAATGCCCTGAACAACGTCAGTCAGCGTCTGGCTTCGGACGCATTGCAGAATATTTACGCACTCAGTTCACCGGATGAGTTTACAGATATTCTGGCAGCCAATCTTCTGCCACGCCTTACAGACCGGCAGAAGATTCTGGAAACGCTGAACATTCACGAGCGTCTGGAAGTCCTGTGCGCAATGATTGAACGGGAAACCGAGATTGCCGGAATCGAACGGCGTATTCAGGCCAAGGTTCACGCATCCATGGAAAAGAATCAGCGGGACTTTTACCTGCGTGAGCAGCTGCGGGCTGTTCAGAGTGAGCTCGGCCAGATCGATGGTTCTGAAGAGGAAGAACTGCGCAAGCGCATGGAATCCACACCACTGAGCGATGAAGCCCGGGAAAAGTGTCTCAAGGAAATTGAGCGGCTTTCCCATATGGGGCCGGGAACACCTGAGATTTCCACCACAACAACATATATTGAATGGATTCTGGATCTGCCCTGGGGAAAGACAACGGAAGACAATCTTGATCTGGCCCGTGCCCGGGAAGTCCTGAACAAGAATCACTATGGCCTTGACAAGGTCAAGGAGCGCATTATTGAATATCTGGCCGTGCTTCAGGTCAAGAAGGATATGAAAGGCCCTATCCTCTGTTTTGTCGGGCCTCCCGGTGTCGGCAAGACATCCATCGTCCGCGCTATCGCGGAAGCCATTGGCCGGAAGTTCATTCAGATGTCCCTGGGCGGTGTTCGGGATGAAGCTGAAATCCGCGGGCACCGCAGAACCTATCTCGGGGCTATCCCCGGACGCATTATCAATGGCCTCAAGCAGGCAGGCACCATGAATCCTGTCTTTCTGTTCGACGAGATTGACAAGATGAGCAGTGATATCCGCGGCGATCCCGCTTCCGCCATGCTGGAGGTGCTGGATGCCGAGCAGAACATGGCGTTCAGGGATCATTACATGGAGCTGGCATTTGACCTGTCCAAGGTCATGTTTATCACGACAGCCAACTCGGTGGACTCGATACCCGCGCCACTCTTTGACCGTATGGAAATCATCGAAGTACCGTCCTATACGGAAGAGGAAAAACTGCATATTGCCTCACTGCACCTGTTACCCAAGCAGACAGAGGCGCATGGTCTGCAGCCGGGTGCGGTTACGATGAACGAGGATATCCTTCGCCGGATCATTGAGGGGTACACCCGGGAAGCCGGTGTCAGAACACTCGAGAGAACCATTGCCAAGGTTGTACGCAAGAGCGTGGTGGCCATGCTGGATTCCGGAACCATGCATCGCGATATTGATCTGGAGCAGATGCATGAATACCTGGGTGCAGAACGCTATACCCGTGAAATGCCGGAACAGGAGCCCCGCGTCGGCATAGTCAACGGGCTTGCCTATACACAGGTAGGCGGTGAAACGCTGGAAGTGGAATGCAGTACCATGCCCGGCAAGGGTGTCCTGCACCTGACCGGCAAGCTTGGCGATGTCATGAAGGAATCAGCAGAAGCCGCTCTGACCTGGGTCCGTTCACATTCTGACCAGCTCGGGCTTCCGGAAGACTTTCACGATCGTCTTGACCTGCATGTTCACGTACCGGAGGGCGCCGTGCCCAAAGACGGACCATCCGCAGGCGTGACGATTATCACTGCACTGACATCCGCTCTGACAGGCATTCCTGTGCGCCACGATGTCGCCATGACCGGTGAACTGACATTGCGCGGCCGTGTGCTGCCTATCGGTGGTCTGAAGGAAAAAACACTGGCAGCTTACCGGGCAGGTATCCGGGTGCTGATCATCCCCAAGGAGAACGTCAAGGATCTGGAAGAAATTCCTGCCTATGTGCTCAGTCAGTTCAGGATTGTCGCTGCCGATCAGATCGAGGACGTACTGAAAGAAGCCCTGGTGCGTCTCCCGGAAGGTCTGCAGGCCAGCCTGTCTGCTGACTGATGTACGATCCGACAAGAACAGGAAAACAGTATGGAAATCAAAAAAGCAGAATTTATTACTTCCATGCCTGCATATACAGACTTTCCAGGCAAAGGACTCCCGCAGATTGCAGTCGTCGGGAAAAGCAATGTGGGAAAAAGCAGTCTGATCAACCGTCTGTGCATGCGCAATAAGCTTGCCCGGACAAGCTCTACTCCGGGCAAGACACGATTGATCAATGTTTTTGAACTCAATGAGGCCTTCCACCTGATCGATCTGCCTGGCTATGGGTTTGCCAAGGTGGACAAGCAGGAAAAAGCGCGCTGGGGTAATATGATGCAGAAGTACTTTGAGCAGTCCTCGGAACTGCTGCACGTACTGACCCTGGTGGATATCCGTCATGATCCCACACAGGATGATCTGCAGATGAACCAGTATCTGCGCCAGATGAACATCCCATATACAGTGATTGCCACTAAATCAGACAAGATCAGCCGTGGGGCACGTCAGAAACAGCTTGCGCCCATCTGCCGCGGACTCCTTGTACAGCCCTGGCAGGTTCTGTGCTTTTCCAGTGAGGACGGAACCGGCCGGGACCAGTTGCTGGAACTGCTGGAACAGATCCTGGCACAGGCAGGCCCTGCCGGAGAGGTCTGAGCCCACTGCAAAAAAGCCTGTATTCCCGGACAGGGAATCAGGCTTTTTGCATACACAGCAGACTGTATTCAGTTTTCCTGGTCATTCCCGCTGTTTTCCTGTGTGTTCTCATCCGGTACCAGAATTGCAGAAATCACATAGAGCAGGAGACCCCCGCCATAGGCCAGGCTCAGGGCCGCAAAAGCCAGGCGGACCAGTGTCGGGTCCACATTGAAATACTCGCCCAGTCCACCACAGACACCTGCAATCTTTCTGTTTTTCCTGCTTCTGTAGAGACTTTTCATATCGTTTCCTCCCTGATTCTGTTTTTCCGGGCAGCAAAGCTCTGTTTTCGCCGGAGTCATCTGCCCGCATTGTACCATTTGGTTTATTCTGTCATATGTTCCTTCAGTAAGGCTTCAAAGGCTTCCGCGAACCGCCGGTCATCCTCTTCCGTCCGTCTGGCCGGTCCTTTCAGATGATGTTTGCCCTGCCTCCGCGCTTTACCCGCAAGATGTCTCTCCATCAGGAGATAATCAATGGTATCATCCGTATACCGTTTTCCACTCTGATGCATGGCCAGCGCATGCTTGCCCAAGGCCAGGGCTGCCACCCCGTAATCCTGCGTGATCACCAGGTCCCCGGCCTGACAGAGGTTGATCAGTGCCAGGTCCACTGCATCCCTGCCTTCCCCGACCACACGGACTGCACTGTAGTCAGACGAGAGACAGTGACTGGTATCACAGAGGAGAACCACCGCAACCTGGTACTTCGCTGCCAGTTTTTCCACAATCCGGGTCACCGGACACGCATCTGCATCCACATAAACGGTCGTCTGAGTCGCCTCCATTCCTGTCAGAGGCTCTGGCTCACCGCCACTGACCGCCTCCCTGACTGTGTACTTTCCCATGCCAGTTTTGCTTAAATATGATATACTTTTTCCGTCATTCCATCAAGCACCGGAAAGAGCCGATATACACAGCCATTTTCCGGAAAGCCTCAGGTACTGACAGGCCACAGAAAATTCAGAAAGGAAAAGGCACCATCTGCACCTGATAAAACCCGCGCATGGTGTCGCACAAGCGCAATGAAAATCCACGGACTGCAAAAAATGACTTTACTGGACTACCCTGGAAAAGTAGCGTGCACTGTGTTCCTGGGTGGTTGTGATTTCCGTTGTCCTTTCTGTCACAATTTTGAACTGGTGGACGGCAGTGCTGAGCCACTCATGGATGATACGGAACTTCTGGATTTCCTGAAAAAGCGTCAGGGACTCCTTGAAGGCGTCGCCATCACCGGCGGCGAACCCTGCCTGTACCATGGGCTGCCTGACCTGCTCAGGAAGATCCGTGAAATGAACTACAAGGTCAAACTGGACACAAACGGAAATCATCCCGTGATGCTCAGGCAGATTCTGGAAGAAGGGCTGGCCGATTACGTAGCAATGGACATTAAGAACAGCCCTGAAAAATATGCGCAGACGGTCGGACTGGATTCTTTCGACCTTTCTCAGATCGAAGAAAGCATGGCTCTGCTCCTGCATGGTTCCTGTGATTATGAATTCAGGACAACCGTGGTGGATGAACTGCATGATGCACATGATTTTGAGCTCATCGGGCCATGGATCAAGGGTGCCCGGCGGTACTTCCTTCAGTGTTTTGCAGACAGGGATTCCGTGCCATACGGAAACCTGCATGCGCCTTCGTCCGAAAAGCTTGAGCAGTATGCCCGGATCGTGCGCGCCTGGGTGCCGGAAACCAGTCTGCGCGGTGTCTGAATGCAGGCAGGGCAAGGCTTGGCAACGTTTTTTCACATTTTTTCATTTTCCTCTTGCAGGAAAAGGGAATTTGTGCTATCATCCGATTGTTGCCTTATGGGACCTTAGCTCAGTTGGCTAGAGTACCACGTTGACATCGTGGGGGTCGATGGTTCGAGCCCATTAGGTCCCACATTGAAAGAATCCTTCTGCTGAAGGATTCTTTTTTTACACTCTTCTGCACCGTCGCCTATATTTCCGGGAGTGCAGAAAACCATTCTCAATGATACCAATATATGGTATACTTTACTTTGTATATCAGCAAAGGAGCTGTCTGTATGGACCTAGTACTCGCATCGGCTTCGCCGAGACGTCAGGAGCTGCTCAGTCTCCTGACGATCCCTTTCATCATAGATGTCGCGGATGTCGATGAGCATGTCGCACTCGGAGCGCGGGAGGCCGTACAGGTGCTGTGCAGAAGGAAGGCACTGGCAGTCAGGGAACGTCATCCGTCCAGTGTCATTCTGGCTGCTGATACCCTGGTTGCAATGCATGACATACCGTTCGGAAAGCCCGAAAACCAGGAGAATGCATGTCAGATGCTGCGTAAGCTGTCGGGCAACTGGCACCAGGTCTATACCGGTGTATGCGTCATCGATCAGCAGGGACAGATCCATGAAGGACTGGATACGTCCGATGTGCATTTCCAGGTACTCAGTGAACAGACGATTGAAGCTTATGTGGATACCGGAGAGCCGATGGATAAAGCTGGCGCCTATGCGCTGCAGGGGATTGCCGGTATGCTGATTGAAGAAGTCCGAGGAACCCCTTCCGGTGTGATCGGGCTTCCATTGCCACTGACACGCCGTCTCCTCACGGAGTGCGGTTTCAGCCTGCTATAAGAAAAGGAAACTGTTTATGCCATTCATGTCTTTTTTTGCGCCGGATATCGCCATCGATCTGGGAAGCACCAATACCATGGTCTATGTGCGCGGCCGCGGCGTTGTCATATCAGAACCGACACTGGTCGTCGTCAGTACAGAGGACCGGCATCTGGTCCGTGCTGTCGGAGATGAGGCCAAGTATCTGCTGGGGCGTACCCGGGATACGCTGACTGCAATCCAGCCTATCCAGCATGGTGCTATTTCAGATTTTGACTGTACTGAGGTCCTTCTGAAATACTTCATTCAGAAAGCGATCGGGCCCAGTCATCTGTTCAAACCCAGGGTACTGGTCGCAGTCCCGGTCGGGTTACCTGCCGTGGCACGGCGTGCGCTTACGGAAGCAGTCCGTGCCGCCGGAGGCAGGCATGTATACATGGTTGAAAAGGTTCTTGCTGCAGCAGTCGGTTCCGGTCTTCCCATCTATGATCCGGTAGGTACCATGGTGGTGGACATCGGAGGCGGTACAACAGACGCAGCCATCATTTCCATGGGCGGACTGGTGGTTTCCCAGTCCATTCATGTCGGTGGACTGCGCATGGACGAATCCATTGTAAATTATCTGAAAAAGAATTCATCCATGCTGATCGGTACACGTATGGCTGAAGAAGTCAAGATGGATCTTGCTTCGGCTCTGCCTGCACGTGAAAACCGGCATGTGCATATCCGCGGACGGGATCTGCTTTCTGCACACGCCATGGATGTTGAATTCACAGCCGCACAGGCATATGAAGCAGTCCGTGAACCCTGTGCAGCCATTCTTGCATCCATTAAATGGGTGCTGGAGCGGACACCGCCTGAGCTTGCCGTGGATATCATGCGCGGTGGGATTCATCTCACAGGCGGTGCAAGCCAGCTGGCCAACCTGGATCAGTTCATCGGTCAGCAGACCGGCATCCCGGTCCTTCTTGCGAAAGAACCTGAGGAAGCCACAATCTCCGGTCTCGGAAGTTTCCTGGAAAACGAAGAACCATTCCAGGCCATCATGAATTCAGCCATCAATAAGTTCTGAGCACACGAAATCCGTGTGGTCCCAGAACCCGGAATACAACAGAAAGCGGGGTGAATATGCCATGGATCAGGACAAGCGTCCGGAAGACACCAATGACTGGCTGAGTGCTTCCAATGATTATTTCCAGGATACACTGGAATCCATCACGGAAAATCTTCCGGGACAGAATGAAGCCCCGGTTTCTGAAGAGCCTGAAGAGAATCCGTCCGATACGCCGGATGTAGCCATGGAGCGCTTTCTGAAAGAGCGTGGAATTGACCCGGAAGCACAGGATGAACCCACGCCGAAAAAGAAAAAGGAAAAGAAAATCCGGATCCGTAAGAAAAAGCATCGTGAACCTGCAACGGACGCCAATGAAGAAACCTATGAGTTTGCCAAGGAGCATCCCCGGCTGCGCAAGCTTTTTCTTTCCTTTATTACGGTTTTTCTGACCGTAACACTGCTCAGTATAGCATTGCTGAAAATTGCAGATGTCCGCGAACTTTCCGTGGTCAGTGATACCGTGTCTGAAGTTGTGACACCGGTCCAGAATACATTTTCATCCGTCACGGAAGCGGTTGCAGGATTCATCCGCAGAATCAAGTTCTGGTACAATCTTGAGAATGAATATAATGCCCTGCGCGAAGAGAACGAGCAGCTGGTCTACCAGGCCATGCGCGCAGACGAACTGCAGACTCAGCTGGCACAGTTCGAGGATATGTATGACGAAATCCGTGCCAATGCCAACCTGAATCCCATCGTCTGTACAGTCACAGCCCGTGATGAAGGGAATTATTTTTCCACTTTCACCGTCAACCGCGGTGCTGCAGACGGCATCTCTGAATATATGGCTGTCACATCTTCAGGCGCACTGATCGGCTACACGGAACAGGTGTTCGATCACTCGGCCACTGTCCGTACAATCATTGACAGTGAGGCAAGCATTGCCGCACTGATCAAATCAAGCCGTGATCAGGGCACCGTCCGCGGCACGCTTGGAATTGACGGCACCGCCATGTGCCGGATGTACTATCTGCCGGATGACCACCTGCCACGCCCCGGTGACGAAGTCGTAACGTCCGGTGTTTCCATGCCCTTTCCCAAGGGAATCCCCATCGGAACCGTGCGTGAGTCAACACGTGGCATGGAAGCCAATAAACAGTACATTGTCGTAGAGCCGGAAGCTGATTTTCAGCATATTGAGTACGTGATTGTCCTTCGCTATCAGCCTGAAGCCGGCGCAATCCAGGACCGCAGTGATTCTTCCACAGCGGTCGGGCTTGTACCGCTGGAAACAGCGCGCCCATACCCGACCATCCGGATCGGTTCTATGAACTACTTCGGAACCGACACGCCGGCTCCTGATACTACGGAAACCCCGGCACCGACCGAAACGCTCACCCCGGCACCGACCGAAGTCCTTACAGCAACACCGACACCGGTACCGGAGGATTATGTCCCGCCGACTGTATTTGAATATCAGGTTGTCATGACCCCGGATCCCAATGAAACCCCGACACCGACCCCAAGCCCGTCACCGACTCCCTATATCACACTCGGTCCTGAGGATCTGACACTGGAGGACGACTGATGGCAAGCCATGCTCAGGAGCGGAATATGCAGATGTTCCGCGCATCCTTCAAACGTGAATTGAAACTGTTCTTCCTGATTATCATGGGCTATCTGTGCCAGGTCAGCGTCATGCCCTACCTGAAAATCGGTGGAATCACGCCACTGCTGACCATGACCATGATTGCCGTAGTGACGGTTGCCTACGGGCGGATACAGGCTTTCTGGTGCGGTGCCATCTATGGCATTCTTCTGGAAGTCATGCTTCCGACGCATGAAGTGTTTCAGCTATTCCTGTACCCTGCCGCTTCCCTGGCCGGTGCCATACTGTTCCCGGATAAATCCATGCAGCAGCTGGAATATGAGCGCAGTATCGGGAAGCCCGGGAGAAACCGTTCACCCATCGTCCGCACGATTGCATGCGCTGCCGTCAATACGTTTGTGTACGAGGTTGTCAATCTGACATACGTCTATCTTCGTGAATCCGTAATGACAGCGCAGCATCTGGCTGTCGGAATGAGTGTTATTGTCTATACTACCCTGCTTACCATGATTCTGGTTCTTCCGATCCGGCGGTTTCTCGGTTACCGCCGTGAGCGCAAGCCTGTAGCCGCACCCAGAGTGTACGGCACCTGAGCGCTGAAAGGAGTCTGCTTTGAAGAGGAAATCCCGTCTTTTCTGGCGATATGCACTCTTTATGGCCGTACTGGTAGTCATGTTCGGATACCTGGTCTATGGCCTGGTCAGTCTGCAACTGAATGATAATGAATACTATGCCCAGAAAGCCGAAAGCGGCCGGACAAAAACGATTGTCCTGCGAGGCAAGCGTGGTAACATCACGGATGCTGATTCCGTAATCCTTGCCCAGGACCAGCTGATCTACAACGTAACCTTCTATAAGGACGTTTCCATGAACAGCAGGTCCAACTATCAGATGTTTACTTCTTCCATCATCGAATGCATCGGTATTATCGAACGCAATGGCGGTTCACTGAATGTGGAACTGAATATTGAGCGTGATGAGGAAACCGGTGAATGGGTGTTCAATTTCGGAGACCCCGAACGGTTGTCCGAGGCCGTACTGAATACACGCGAAAGCCAGTGGCGAAGCAATAACTACCTGTCCGCTTCCAGGTATCCCACAGCCCAGAGCTGCATGGATGCACTCTACAAGCGGTATCAGTTTGAGGCCGTTGCCCCGGACATTGACGAAGAACTGATGCGTAAGGTTATGGCTGTTTACTGCGAAATGCAGATGAACGTCTTCTCTTCCCAGCCCATTATCATGGCCAAGGATGTATCCTATGAAACAGTCATTGAGGTCGAGACCCGGTCCATGCGGCTTTCCGGTATGGAGATCGCCGTCGGCACCAAGCGCGTTTATCCGCGCTCCACTCTCGCCTCCCAGGTCATAGGATATATCGGTGCCATCCCGTCGCGCAGCATGTGGGAAACACTGTCCGCAAAAGGATATTCCTACAACGATACCATCGGCCGTGACGGCATTGAGTCATCCATGGAAGACTGGCTTACACAGAATTCTTCCACCAAACAGGGGTACCGGATTGTTGAACGGGATCAGCTGTCCAAGGTAGTCCGTGAACTTGAATATGTGGAACCCCAGGACGGGAACAATGTTAAGCTCACTATCCATGCATCCTACCAGCAACAGGCTGAGCGTGCCATTGCAGAAAACGTCAATGATACACGCAATACACAGGAAAGATATCTGGTCAGTGATGATTGGCTTGAGAATAACAAAACAGACATTGCGAACCGTGACTGGGCCAAGTATCCCCTGAAACTGGCCGAACACGGATGCCTTGTGGTCCTTGATATGCAGGACCGGGTTCTGGCCATGGCCAATTATCCGACTTATGACCTCAATGCACTGGTCAGTGGTGGTGCAGATGCCATTACCATCCTGCAGGATTCCAGAAACCTGCTCCTGAACTATGGCATTCATGCACGCGGTACACCAGGTTCGATTTTCAAGATGGTAACCGGGTACGGCGCACTCAGTGATGGTGTGCTGAAGACCGATGAGATGATCACGGACATGGGGTATTTCACGCTGTACAATGCAGACCTTTCCACAGCACCGAAGTGCTGGATCAGCAATAACTACCGTTACAAGCATCAGAATCAGACCATTGTGGAAGGTCTGATCCATTCCTGCAATTACTTTTTCTACGAGCTTGGGTCCCGGCTCGGCGAGGATCGCCTGTATCATTACGCCTCCCTGTTCGGACTCACCAGCCGGACCGGTATTGACCTGCCCGGTGAAGTGCGCAGTGTTGTCGGCAGTCAGAATACACTCTATGATCCCACCAAACCCATGAATGAGGCGAATCAGGATACTTCCCTGCCGATCATTGTATTCAATGCCATCAAAAAGCATCTTCGCCAGTGTGGTGCCAGCCGGAACCTGGAATATGATGACGACCGCCTTTCCATATGCGCCAAGCGCCTGATGGACATGGCTGTCAATTCGGCGCAGAGTGACTGGCTGAGCAATATGCGTTCCATTCTCATGGAAGAACTTGGTATGACCAAGGAAATGGTGTACACCCGGACCATTATCTCAGACACCTACAATTACATGAACACGATCAAATGGGGCGGAAGCCAGACCATTCTGACAGCTATCGGGCAGTCAGTGACTGTTCTGACTCCCGTCGCAGTAGCGCGTTATGTATGTACAATCGCCAATGGCGGACATGTGTACAATCTCTCGCTGGTCGATTCCATTACCAGTCCTGAGGGTGAAATACTCAGTCAGCGTGCGCCACAGGAAGTGAATGTACTGGAAAACGCCGACCAGTACTTCCCCTATATCCGCGAAGGTATGAAAGGCGTTGTCGACGAACAGGACGGTACTGCAGGTAAGTATTTCAAGAACTGGAAGTACCGCGATCAGATCGCGGCCAAGACAGGTACGGCGCAGACAACATCCATTGATCTGGAAAACAATGGCTGGTTTGTTGCCTTCGCTCCCTATGACAATCCTGAGATTGCTGTTGCCGTCTTTATTCCGAATGGATATTCCGGTGGTAATGCTTCTCTTGCAGCGCGCGAGTTCATCGGGTGGTATATGGACCAGGAAACATTGCGTACGGTTGACTACACGCTGCCGACAGGCAACAGTCTTGCACCATAAAAGGAGGCCGGTTCATGGGTAAGTGTATCCTGATTGCATCTGGTAAAGGTGGTGTCGGGAAATCCTCGATTTCGGCCGCACTGGGGCGATCTCTGGCTGATTCCGGGCACCGTGTCTGCATTGTGGATATGGATATCGGACTTCGCGGGCAGGACGCGTTCCTGGGACTTGAGGACCGGATCGTATTTGACAGTCATGACGTGCAGAGCGGGCTGTGTAATCTGCAGTCCGCACTCATGGACGTAAACCGGAGCGGAAAACTCTTCCTTCTGGCTGCGCCACAGTTCTCCAGAGTCAAGGAACTGGAGCCGAATGATTTCCGGGATATGGTCCAGGAACTCCTTGAACAGTTTGATTTTGTCATTATCGACTGCCCGGCAGGTATAGAGCGCGGACTCCGGGGAACGCTGAAAGCGCCCATTCATGAGATCCTGATTGTGTGCACACCGGACAGTCTCTGCATCCGTGATGCCGAACGCGTGATCAGTGTTGTGGATAAAAAGAGCCTGCCACGCCCGCGGCTGATTGTGAACCGCCTGATCCCCGGGCTGATTGAAAAAGGGGAAATGTATTCTGCCAGAATCTGTGCTGATACCCTGGACATTCAGCTCGTCGGTGAAATCCCGGATGACCTGAATGTCTATCGTGCACAGCTGAACCATCTTTCCATTATGGATATTGACTGCCCCGCCAGGGATGCCATTGCCCGCATTTCCCGGCGTATCTGTGGTGAGCAGCTGACATTGCCCGGCTTTGGCAAACGTCGGCCCTGGTATCGCCGGATGTGGGATTTCATGCTGGAGTCCACTGTTAAAGAGGTGAAGCGTATTGATCGCTGAAAACAGGCGTGACCGTGCGCATACGGACTGGATTCTGATCGGGCTTGTCATGGCCGTGGCAATTTTTGGTATCTTTGCCGTTTCTGTGGCAACATACTCCCCGGCCTCATCCAGTGATGTACCGTTGCTGAATCATATTGCCAATTCATCCTTTGCCCTGCGTCAGGGACTGTATGTGCTGGTTGCTCCCATCATTCTTTCAGTCGTTATGAACATTCCGCTTGCGCTGCTGCGCAAGCGTGCCCGGACAATTTATATTCTGACCAACGTGCTTCTCCTGGTTGTGTGGGTGTTCAACCGTGCCACCGGCGTGAAAGCCTGGCTGGATACGCTCTGGGGATTCACAATCCAGCCTTCCGAGTTTGCCAAGCTGGCCATGATCCTGATCCTTGCGCTTGAGCTTTCCCGGGAAGACAAGCCAATGAGCACGTTCAAAAGCTTCGCCCGGATCGCGGTTACTATGGGTCTCCCTGCGTTTACCATTGCTGCATCCGGCGAAATGGGTTCCCTGCTGGTGATCATATTCCTGTTTATTATCATGCTGTTCTTTTCCGGTGTGGATATGCGGCTGCTCATCGGTATGGCGGCTGTCGGGATTACACTGCTGCTTCTGCTGTATGCGTACATGACCCTGTCCGGATCGGATAACTACCGCCTGGTCCGAATCCTCTCCTTCCTTGATCCGGAAGCCTATTCTTCCAGTGGTGCCTATCAGCAGACACAGTCGAAAATTGCCATTGGTTCCGGTGGGCTTACCGGGATCGGAACATTTGTGGACGGCGCCATGTCCCAGCTGAACTATGTACCCGCTGACTGGACTGACTTTATTTTCGCGACCATAGGTGAAGCTTTCGGGTTCATCGGATGCACCGCACTCCTGTTTGTCTATTTCCTGATTCTGCTGCGTATGCTGTATCTTGCCCTGCATACCTATGACCGTTTCGGGATGCTTATTATTGCCGGAGTTATTGGAATGCTCCTGTTCCATGTGTTTGAAAACGTCGGAATGTGCACAGGCCTTATGCCCATTACAGGTATTCCTCTGCCTTTTGTCAGTTATGGCGGTTCCAACATGGTTACCAATATGGGTGGAGTCGGTCTGGTCCTGAACGTAACCAAGCATCGTTCCCTGTCCGTGGGTGTGCCTACACCCCAGTTGACACACGGCAGACGCCGCTTTATGCGTACACCACGTGGGAGGGCTTGATGAACAGACACACTAGCTCGCACCGTCAGAGTGTGATTCTGGCGGTCTGTTCCATGACGGTTGCACTGTCTGCAGTCGTCATGCTGACGTCCAGCCTGCTCACGATTATGACCTATGCTGCGCCGCTTATGGCCGGTATCCTGCTGATCCCTGTCATGCTTGAATTCGGCCAGCGATATGCATGGCTGACATGGTTTGCGGCAGCACTGCTTACACTGATTCTGGGCTTTGATAAAGAGCTTGCGCTCTTCTATCTCTGTTTTGGTTTCTATCCCGTTCTCAAGCCGCGCCTGGACCGGATTCCCACAAGGCCCATGCGGCTGACAGTCAAGCTGCTTCTGTTTACAGTACTTCTGTCAGCATTATACGCATTCCTGATCCTGGTCCTGCATCTGGACAGCGTTGTACAGGACTTTGCTGAAATGGGGCAGGTCTTCAGCATACTGTTTCTGATCGCGCTGGATTGCTGTCTGCTGCTGTATGATCACCTGCTTGGTTCCATGATGCTCATCTATATACGTCGTTTCCGGGAGAAGTTC
>ONWQ01000302.1 GCA_900321565.1 uncultured Eubacteriales bacterium | reverse complement strand
TCATGGTACATCCTCCTTATATGAAATTGATCGAACCGTTGACGCGTCTCCGCGTCGTTTCGGGCATATTATATGTTAAGTGTGAAATAAAGTAAATAGTAAAGTTACAATTTAAGTGATAAAAATAATTTATAGACAATATAAAATAACTTAATCAATTAATGCACAAAAAAAGAAGCAGGAAGCCTGCTTCTCAGAAGTCGGGTCAGAGGTCAGTTTGTGTTCTGTGGTGCACTGCATCGCAGGCCTGTATTCAGGTCCATCACGGAATCCCGCTCCACCAGCCATCCCCCTACCGAGGTACGCAGAGGACCTTCCATGCCGAACCGGATCCGGGACTGCAGACGGCGTACGGTCACCTGGGCCATGCGCTGCTGGTCAACGGCATAGGTTGTGATGGGACGGGCACCCGGCCCGTAGACATAATTGTCAAAGCCGGTGATGGAGACATCTTCCGGTACGCGGTGCCCGTTTTTTTCCAGTGCCAGGGCTATCTCACAGGCCAGCATGTCATTATTGCATACGAATGCTGTCGGCAGAGGATCCGGAAAAGTGAACTCGGTCAGATAATTGGCGTTGTCCAGCATATCCGGGATGATCCACTCCTGACGGATGGGCAGACCGGCCAGTGTCATGGCCCGCAGGTACCCGCTGTAGCGGTCCATGATACTGGTGGTGCGGTGAATACTGCCGACAAACCCGATATTGCGGTGACCGTGCATGATCAGGTAGCGGGTCAGCTGGAAACAGCCGCTCTGTCCGTCGCTGACCACGGCATCCACGTCCGGTCCGTCAAAACTGAAGTCCAGAAGGACCGTCGGATACCCAGCCTCAAGTACGGAGGTGACATAGTCCTCCCCGAACTGTCCCAGCAGTACAAACCCGCTGGCTTTCTGGATGGTCATGGCGGTGGGCATGGCACAGTTTGTTTCATCCTGTTCGGATATGATGTCCAGAACGCCCAGCATACCGGCATCCGTCAGTTCCCGCAGAAGCGCCTTGTAGAGGTCATAATAGAAGGATGGAGCAGAGAAAAAGCGGTCTGCGATCAGGATGCCGATGACAGCCCCTTCAGACGGTTCCAGGGGTGAAGTGGCGTAATGGTATCCCATCTGACGTGCAGTCTCGATGATTTTTTCCCGCACTGCATCGCTGACGCCTTCTTTTCCACTCAGAGCTTTGGAGATCGTGACGGTACTGACGCCAAGCTTTGCGCCAATATCACGCATGGTTGTATTCTTCTTCATAACTGAACCCCGGTTTACTTTATGAGTTTACTTAACAGAAAGAATTGTATCATGAGCCGGGCCAGCTTTCAAGAAAGCCTCATATGATATGAAGACATTGTGGAGATGCAACGTTAAACCTTCATATCATACAGTGCATAGTGATCTGTTATGGCGTTGCCTGCTCCTCAGCATGGAAAGCCTGCGGGCTTTTTGTTGCGGAGATCAGAAGCAGTCTGGT
This sequence comes from uncultured Eubacteriales bacterium, assembly GCA_900321565.1. GTDB lineage: Bacteria > Bacillota > Clostridia > Christensenellales > Aristaeellaceae > UBA2943. The sequence continues at coordinate 5,949 of ONWQ01000302.1, read as the reverse complement.
AATACCGGATCATTGACGGATGTTCCGGGGTCCTGTTAAGATGATACCGGAGTATATTGTGCGGAACAGAAAGAAAAACAGACGGAGATCCTTACAGGTTTTCCGCCGGATCACAGACAGGGTTTCTGCAAGGAGGAACCGGCATGGAATTTCAGGAAAGACCGGGGAATGCGAGCGACGACAGGGTATATCTTCAGCAGCTGCTGGATGCAGCCGGAAAAGCACCGGGCACGCATCTGGTGATCCCGCCCGGAACCTATGTTCTGAGCAGTCCAATTGCGCGCAGTACTATGGAGAATGCCATATCGGGAGTATACGGCGAAAACCCGGAACCGGTTATGTTCACACCGGCATTTCCGTATACGGTCGGGCTCAGCCTGGCCGGACACAGAGGTACGGTTGTGGATGCCCGTGGTGTGCGCCTGATGGTGGATGGATTCATGGAAGTGCTGGAACTGGTCGACTGCCGGAATGTTACGGTACGCGGGCTTACCATAGACTACCTCCGTAAGCCCTACAGCAAGGGCCGGATTGAGTCATATCTGCATACGGGCAGGCACTCCGGACGGATGACCGTCCGTTTCGGGGAAGCGTATCCCGTAACGGAGACGACCATCATGCCGCGGTACTGTGCTTACGATGAACGTACCCGGCGGTTCAGTCAGGACCTGGTTGTGGGAGAGCGGCGATGGCTCGGGAACCAGACATTTGAGATGGAACTCACATCCATGCCGGACACGGATATGACCGGTCAGGAATTCTATGTCTGGCATTCTTTCCATTTCCGGCCAGCGATTCTGGTGGAAGAGGCTGCGGATATCTGTCTGGAGGACGTGACGATCCATGCACAGCCGGGCATGGGAATTGTCGGACACCGCAGTGAGAACATCACGATGCAAAGACTCCGTGTCTGCCCGTCCCCTGGGGAGCATATGTCCACCAACACGGATGCCACGCACTTCACATCCTGCAGGGGTCAGCTGTGTTTTGAGGCATGCAGTTTTGAGGGCCATGGTGATGATGCTACGAATGTACATACGTTCTATCATGATATCGAACTGCTGTCTGGCAACCGGGTCCGTGGACGTGTCACGGTGCCGACCCACTCCCTGACTCTGGACTGGCCGGATGCAGGGGATACGATGGAACTGGTGGACAGAAAATCCCTTGCTCTCAGGCAGACGTACCGTGTGCTCAGTGTCCGGCCGTACCCTGAACTTGGATACTATGAAGCCACACTGGATCAGGCGCTCCCGGAAGATGCAGAGCAGAACATGTACCTGTCCGATGTCAGCAGATGTCCGGAGGTACTCTTCCGCCATTGTGTCTGCCATAATCACTGGGCGCGTTCAGTACTGCTCAAGACGCGACATGCGTGCGTGGACTCCTGCTTTTTCTCCGGTTCTTTTCTGCAGGCCGTTCATGTTGCTCCGGAAGCTTCCTGGCATGAAGGCGTATCCTGTCAGGACATCCGGATTGAAAACAACCGTTTTGTGGACTGCGGCCTGACAGGCCATGCAGAGGTCGGCGGGATCAGGGTTGAGGTCAGTGCTCCGTCTCCGGAAGGGACATTGCAGAAGGGAATCATCATCCGGAACAATACCTTTGAGCTTCCCGGGGTCAGGTATGCCGTTTCCATACGGAACACCGCTGATGTCATCCTGGAGAACAATGCATTCCTGCATGGCACCGCCGACATTGAGATCAAAGACTGTGTGCATGTCGTGAGTGATCTGCCTGCATTGTGCGGAACATGATTCGATACAGGCTTGTGCTATCGGGAACTGTTCCGGAGACAGCCTGTGTGTCTGCTGAAATCATGGACTTTCAAAAATCCACAAACTGACAATAGCGGACCGGAGCCAGCTGAAAGCATTCCGAAGATGGTTCGGGTTCGTGTTTTTGTTTACACGTGCATATGAAAGGGTCTGCTGCAGAATCAGATATTCTGCAACAGACTGCATGAATCTGTGAGAATGAAGGCCGGCATTCCGGATCAATATGGAGTGTTGCAGCATTGTCTCAGAAATGTCGTGCACAGGGCGACCACTGAAATGGAAGACAACTGTATACTGAACGTGTACGGAGAAAGAAGTGGAAACTGAAGTGTGGGACATGGGTTTGGAGACAAAGGCAGGCACCATCCGGCTTGGTCCGAAAAAACACAGCAGGATAAAACTCCGGCGATTGCAGGCGCGGGTCTTCAGTTCCATATAGAGAATATTATGGTAAAGCGTGATAAAATGATTGCCAGATACCATATTTCGTGATAATATAAAACAAAGGAGGTCGTGCAATGGACAGTATTACCAATCTGATTAAGGCAGAGATCAAGGCGCAGTATAAGAGCCTGTACAAGTTTTCTGAAGCGACCGGGATTCCCTATACCACATTATCCAATGCTCTTTCCAAGGGGATCGGAGGCACTGCCTATGATACCGTAATGAGAATCTGCAAGATTCTGGATATTCGGCAGTCGTTTGATGAGGACATAGTTCTGTTCAATCGTCAGTTCCATGACGTGTATACCATGCTGACTGAGCTGGATGAAAAAGGTGTCCATACAGTCTGTGCTGTGCTCAATGCTGAGTACAACCGATGCATTGAGGAAAAGGAAGGCAAGGTTGTCAAGGGATTCAGTGGCATTGGGTACGCACCGAAACAGGTGGTGGACGAAAAACATGTTCTTGAACTGGTCAGGAAAGTCGGCCGGCGTGAATAATGCAAGGGTTCCGGCACAGAGACTGCTCGGAAGCTATGGCACCTGTCAGCCTACATTGGATGACCTGTGCGGTATGATTGCGGAGCATGGGTATGAGATTATTGACTTTGATCCGAAGGAGGAGACCATGGGTCTGATCTCCGAAGAACTGAGTCTGACAAAGGAGATTCTGAACCAGCATGCTTTCGTGTATGCGGGAAACAGTGTAAAACTGGTTTTTGTACAGGAACGCTTGCCGGCAGAGGATAAGCGGATTGCACTTGCCCATGAACTCGGACATATTGTCCTCGGGCATATGATGATGCCAGGCAGAACAGACATTCAGGAAGAACATGAAGCCAATGAATTTGTACACTTTCTCCTGCATCCGCCGTGTTATGTCCGGTTCCGGCTGTGGGCGCACAGGCACCGCAGGGCAATTATTCTGTTCGGAGCATCTGCCATGCTGCTGATGGCTCTGGCCGGAATTCTGCAGCATAAAGCAGTACAGGCATCGTACCATGATGAGTATCTGGTGACTACGGGAGGGTCAAAATATCATCGGCAGACGTGCATGGTGATCCGGAATAAACAGAATGTCCGCAGGCTCACGGAAGAGGAGTTCCTGTCGGGCAGGTATACGCCATGTCAGGTATGTATGCCGGAGGAATGAAATGAAAAGAAGGATACTGGTATTTCTTCTGGTTTTTCTGATCTGGATGGTGGAAGCGCAGGCCGAGCTTGAAGTCAGGTTTCTGGATGTCGGGGAAGCAGACTGTACCATTCTTACGTGCGACGGGGAAACCATGATTGTAGACGGAGGCGCACCGGCAACTTCGGATTATCTGTATTCACTGATCCGGAATACGCTGAAACTTCAGGAAGTACGCTACCTGGTTTCCACGCACCCGCATGATGATCATATCGGCGGAATTCCGGCAGTGCTCAATGCTGTGCCTGTGGGTGCAGTTCTGACGCCTGTCCTGGACTGGGAAAGCAGTGCATTCTATGCAATGATGCAGTACGCTGAGCGACAGGGTGCACCAGTTCTGGTGCCGTCGGAAGGGGACCAGTTTACACTGGGCAATGCAGTGGTGACTGTGCTCCATTGCTGGCCGGATGCCTGGACAACAAACGACATGTGTATTGTGCTCAGGGTGGAGTATGGTCAGACCAGCTTTCTGCTGATGGGCGATGCGGAATATACTTCAGAATATATGATTCTGGACAGCGGGCTGCCGGTTCAGAGCACAGTGCTCAAGGTCGGACATCACGGAAGCAGTACTTCGACAACGAGGGAATTTCTTGAAGCGGTGCAACCCAGTATTGCGGTGATCAGCTGCGGAAAGGACAATGTCCATGGGCATCCGCATCAGGAAGTCCTTGATAACCTGGAAAGCGCACATGCTGCGGTATACCGGACGGATCAGCTGGGAACCATAACGGCACGCAGTGATGGAGAGAGTGTATGGATGACCTGGGAGCAGGCTGGTAACCGGGCAATACCGGAAACAGAAACAGATGTGTCCGAGGCGGCTTATATAGGGAATAAGAGAAGCCGGAAATATCATGAGCCCGACTGCCCATCAGTGAAGGAAATGAATCCTGATAATGCGGTGTACTTTGAATCCGCTGCAGATGCCGCAGCAATGGGGTATGTGCCCTGCGGAAGATGCAAGCCATAGGACGCGGTCAAAGCGGGCATGCAGACCGAAACATGAAACTGATGAGGTGATAACGGTGATCAGAGGCTGATTCCATACTCTGGCAGGTGTGGTTCAGCTTTGAAAGCCCGGAGGTTTTCTGCAGGAGATCTCCGGAAAAATACAAGGGGATTATGGAGGGTATTATGAAGAAATTTGTCTGTCTGATGGTAATGATTCTGATGCTTGGTGTGGCATCTGGTGCACTTGCTGATGCAAACCGGGAGATTCGCTTTGATGCGGACCAGTATGTGGTCTATCTTGGCACTCAGCAGAAAATAGTGGCACAGGTGGATAATCTTACAGAGGACGCGCCTAAGAAAACAGTGCTGGTATGGAGTTCATCAGATGAATCGGTGGCAAAAGTGTCATCCAATGGGTCCGTGACCGGAGTTGCGGCTGGCAATGCAATAATTCAGGCTGTAGCCAAGGATGACGAAAGCATTGTTCAATCAGTGCAGGTGGAAGTTCGAACTCCAGTCAAAAATGTGACCATGGAGATGAAAAAGCTTTCGCTTCTGATCGGAGCATCACCTGAAAATGCATGCGCACAGCTTACTGCTATCATTGAACCCATGGATGCATATCATCAGGATGTAACCTGGACTTCTTCCAATGAAAAGGTTGCGGTTGTGGATGAGTGTGGTATTGTGACAGCTTTGGCTCGTGGAAATGCTACGATTACAGCAACCAGCAAGGATCCTTCAGTTACGCGTAAGAGCACCTGCCAGGTAACTGTTACTCAGGCTGTGACAGAGATTACAATGGACCAGGAAACTGTGAATCTGCCGGTTGGAAAAAATGTATCAGTCAAAGCAAAGGTGGGACCATCTGATGCTGGTATCAAGCAGCTGATATGGTCTTCTTCTGATGAAAGTATCGCTAAGGTGACTGGAAACGGGGCTGTGCAGGGCGTGGCTGCAGGACAAGCGACAATCACAGCAACTGCAAAAGATGGCAGCGGTGTAACAGCGCAGTGTATTGTGACGGTGGTTACACCGGTGCGTAAGGTGACATTGGATAGCAAGAACGTCGTACTGGCTGTGGGTACTACATGGAAGGTTTCTGCAGCAGCAGAACCAGAAGATGCGACGATCAGAGACCTTGTTTGGACTTCATCAAATGAAAAAGTAGCAACCGTGGATGAAAACGGAACGATTAAAGGTGTCGGAAAAGGAAATGCGACGATCAGCGCAATGGCAGTGGATGGAAGCAAAGTAAAGGGCACTGTTTCGGTCCGAGTGCAAGAGTTTGATCTTGTGTTCCTCGATCAGAAATCGCAGAATGTGCAGTACTATTATGGAAGTGGACGGTCTCATATTACAGGAGCCGTGAAAACGGGGAATGTGTCGATTCCGGATATTAATACACTGATGTTTGCCTTGATTGCTGGTGGCCCTGCTTGTGAAGATGTTCCGGTGACCCCGATGCATCCGGGAACAGATGTTGTGACGATCAAAGTCAACGGAAGAAGCTATACGTATACGGCTTTCGTAAGTGAGGAAGCTTTTCAGCATAATGCATCTAAATGATAAAGGATATGCT
>ONWQ01000301.1 GCA_900321565.1 uncultured Eubacteriales bacterium | reverse complement strand
TTTATGATTCGGTGTCAGAACGTAAAGAACAGGCTGTCCGCCTTCAATGGCAATGACAGCCTGTTCCTGTACTGTTCATTTCATGTTCCTGATATTATCCTTCCCGCATGCTCCTGTATGCATGCGGCAATTTGGGATACGCGACGTTCCATGCTTTTCCGCTTGAGCCGCATATATGCATCAGTTCTCTCAGTCGTTCCTGTATGGCACCCATGCAGACGCCCCAAAACTCATAAGCATGGTTCCCATAAAGATCCGTTTCTTTTACCCTGGATACCATTCGTTCCAGAAGTTCATTGCAGACATTGACCTTATTGATCCCCAGCCGGCACGCCTTTGCAATGTTTTCATCTCCTGTTCCCGAACCGCCATGGAGCACCAGCGGGCAATCTACCTTCTTGCGTATCTCGACCAGTCTGTCAAAATCAAGGTGTGGAATCCCCTTATATGCACCGTGTGCAGTGCCAATCGCTACTGCAAGACAATCCACGCCCGTAAGATGCACATACTCAGCGGCCTGGTCCGGATCTGTTAGCCGGTCACTCATCTGCTGTGGGTGATCATCCCCGTTTCCAACATGTCCAAGCTCTGCTTCCACGCTTACACCTGCCGCATGAGCAATCTGACACATCGAACGAACCTGAGATACATTCTCTTCATATGGCAGGGATGAGCAGTCTACCATGATGGATGTAAACCCGCTTCGTATGGCCATCACAGCTTCCTGAAGCCCATGTCCGTGATCTAGATTGATTGCTACCGGAACTGGCGTCTGATTCGCCAGTCTCACCAGATAACTTCCATGGAACTGGATATCCGCCGTATGGATCATGGCAACATCCAATATAATAGGTGAATTCTCATCTTCTGCCGCCTCAAGACAAGCCCTGGCATCCATTTCAGAAAAAACGTTGGGCGCAATCACAGCATAGTTCTCGTTTCTGGCGTGAGTTAGGATTTCTTTCATCGTCACTAACATTGTTTATTCTCCATTTCCGAAATCTGTCTGCGCTGTTTTCTGTTCTTTTCTGTCTGGGAGTTCCGGCATCCTTATCGATTGGTATAAGCCGGACTGCTGCAGGGATCGTTCCAGAGTTCTTTCAGCTCATCATCCAGTTTCAGGAAGCTCAGGCTCAGGCCTGCCATCTCCTGCGTTGTGACAAAGTTTCCAGCCACACTGTCATATACCTTGATTCCTCTTGATGCCACATGCTTATCAACATCCTGTGCAACCACGCTCATCTCCATCATACTGGTGGCACCCATGCCATTGATCAGAACAATGATCTCGTCTCCCGGATTATATGGCATATCATCAATCAGCATGTCGCACATCTTGCCGATCATAACCGCCGAACTTGTAAAAGGCATGGAAGCCGGACCAGCCTCACCGTGCACGCCTGCGCCAATGTTTGCAAGATCATCCGGTGTGGAAGCCATGACTTCCCCGGTCGCCGGATGTGTCCAGCTGGTCAGAGCAATCGAGAGCGTACGCGTATTATCTCTGGCCTTATTCCATACACGCACTACCTCATCCAGAGAGCCGCCCCGTTCTGCAAGCGCACCGGCAGTCTTGATGGAAAACAGCATGCCTGCTCCACCACGCCGCTCCTCTTCCTGGCCTTTTGGCGCTGTCGCGATATCGTCATAGAAGAGAACCTTCCTGATTTCCATATCATCTTCAAGGCACATCGAGTATGCAATGTTTCCGTTCATCACATCCCCGGCATGATTGGAAATCGTCAGCAGGATCGGGCTCCCGTCGTCAATCGACCGGATTGCGTCATAGAACACCGTTCCAGCCTGCGCCGTGAAGAAATTGCCGAGGCAGTCAAGGTCATACATTCCATACCCAATCCAGCCCATCAGACCGGGTTCATGCCCGCCGCCATTCCCGACAACCAGCTTCACGAGGCCTTTTTTCTTTGGCTCGCGGCGCATCATATTGTGTGTTCCTTCCGGAAGATACAGTTTTCTCCGGTTGGTCTGTGCATATCCGCGCATGGTTTCATCCATGATATCCTCTGGTTTGTTCAGAAATTTCTTCATCATTCCGAATCACTCCTTCACTTTTTACCGCAGTCCCTGCTTATGAGTGCACCAGGTTGCTCATCGTGCGGATCAACAGGCTCATGCTTGTCGCCCCGGCATCAACATATCCGAGGGATTTTTCGCCCAGGAATTTCGCTCTGCCTTTTTTGGCAATCATGTTTTTTGTTGCCTGGGCACCAGCTTCTGCAGCATCAGCAGCCTTCTTCATGCACTCATCAAGTGCTGCTCCTTCTGCCCGGGCTTTCGAATAAGCATCCACTGCTGGAGAAAGTGCATCTACCAGCGTGCGATCCCCTTCATTGGCCTCTCCAACCAGCTTAATCTGCCGTAAACCGGATGAGAGAAAGACCTCAAACTCTTCCGCACCCCATTCCCTGGCTTCCGCCAGTTTTTTCCTGGCGCCACGGAAAAAGCTGCCCATAAGCGGTCCAATGGCTCCGCCCGTCGTGTTCATGAATGCATCCCCCGCCGCCACGAACACGGAAACAGGTGTTTCAAAACTCTTTCCATCGATCTGTTCCATAACCGCCTTGAACCCACGTTCTATTGTGATTCCGTGGTCTCCATCGCCTATATAACTGTCGAGTTCACACAGCATTTCCGTGTGCCGTGTCATTTCTTCCGCCACAGACAGCATCATCTGCTGGATTTCCTGCGTTGTCATATCCATATACTCCTGTCCTGCTGTTTCTTCCGTCCGGCTTCTCAGAACGGGTTTTCTCCCGGATACATCTGGCCTGCCGGCTGATTGTACGCGATATCCTGGATCCCAAGGTACCTGAAGACCTCAAACAAGGCTTTCCCATGATGCCCAAAGGCTACCGCAGTGTGATGCGGATACTGTTTTTCCAGAAGTACATACCGATAGAACCTTTCCATTTCAGGGATCATGAACGTTCCGATCGATCCAAAGCTCTCACAGTCCATATCGGCAATCTCACCCTGAGCCACATACGCCCTGAGCTGCATGTCTGCACCGCACTGAAGCCTGAATATAGTGGTTTTCCCTGGCTTGATATTCCCTTCCATGGTGCCCCGGGTGATATCCGGTTCTGCCAGGTCCGGTTCAAGGCCACGTTTCATAATCAGCTGGTACCCCATATGCGGATTCTGCAGGCACTGGGAGCATGTGTTTCCGCAATGGAATCCCATGAACGTATCCCTGCACGAGCAGCCATATTTGCCCTGGATATGCTCCTCATACATGGTGGCCGGGACCGTATTATTAATATCCAGCAGCGTAACCGTTTCTCCGCTGACACACATGCCAATGTATTCACTGAGCGCCCCATATATATCTACTTCACAGCTTACAGGGATCCCGCGTCCGGTCAGGCGGCTGTTCACAAAGCATGGAACCTGCTTGAATTCCGTCTGGAATGCAGGCCAGCACTTTGCTGCAATCGCGACATATTCTTTGGCTCCCCTGTGCCCCTCGATCCAGTCCGTAAGCGTCAGTTCATACTGCGCCAGTCTCGGCAGAATCCCATCATAGGGATTGTCTGCCTGAAGTTCTGCCCGCATTTCCTCAACCAGTGCCGGAATCCGCGCATCCCCTTCATGCTGGTTATATGCCACCAGCAGATCCAGTTCGCTGTTCTCTTCAATTTCCAGACCAAGCTCATAGAGCCCCTTGATGGGAGCATTGCAGGCAAGGAAATCATTGGGTCTCGGGCCAAAAGAGATAATCTTCAGGTTCTTCAGGCCCAGGATGGCGCGCGCAACCGGGATAAACTCCTCAATCCGTTCAGCCAGTTCATTGGCAGTACCTACAGGCTTTTTGGGTATCAGTGCTTTCGCATTCCTGAGCCCCAGGTTATATGAGCAGTTCAGGAGCCCACAGTAGGCATCGCCCCTGCCCTCGATCAGGTTCCCGTCCCCTTCGGCAGCAGCCACATACATAACCGGGCCATCAAACCATTTGGCGATCAGGGTTTCCGGTGTCTCCGGGCCGAAATTTCCAAGGAATACGATCAGCGCATTCACGCCGTGTGCCTGAACGTCCTGCACAGCACACAGAGCATCCTTTTCCGTTTCCACTGTCACGGGGCATTCATACAGTTCACCACTGTAAGCCGCCTTCAGAGCGGCACGGCGTTTTTCAGAAAGCGTCCTGGGAAAGCAGTCTCTGCTCACGGCAATCAGTCCGGGGCAGACCTGCGGCATATTCTGGATCATAGCTTTTCCTCCTCGGTTCATCATCCGCGCGGTTCTACAGGGAAGTACACTGTATAGGTTTCATATCCGATCTCGTTCAGCGGCTTGAACTCAATGCCAAACGGCTGGTGATAAGTCTTCCAGCCTGTTTTCCACTGCTGCCACTGCCGCTCATCCGATGCACACAGCAGGGAATCCTCCGGATGCTCCTTGTCCCCATACAGTATGTGTTCTTCGGAAACCAGACCGGCAAGACAAACAGGACCATCCACAAAAGCCACCATATCCGGATCGTCCGGCAGCGGATAACAGCGCAAACGTCTGCCAAGCCGGATACTTACGGTATCCTCATGCCAGTCGTGCATGACTTTCGCGAACCCGTGCCCGTCGGCTTCCCAACTGGCAGGTTCTCCATTGACCGAGATGCTGATGTTCCCCTCACACCATTCCGGGATACGGATCAGCAAGGGAATCCCGCACGGCTGGTCCGCGCAGATCTTAAGGGTATACGCAATATCATGCGGCCGCCTGACAACCGTCCGGTTCACAGCATGGTCACGCATCATCTCACCGCCGGTCTGGCTGTTCGCAGTCAGTTCCATACGCAGTTTCCGGCCCTGCACCTGCATTTCTGAGGTGGACGGTATAAACTGCACCAGGGCAACCGAATCATCACTCTGATAATAGATGTGTTCATGATGGACCGCATTGGCCTGTACCAGACTGCAGTGGCAGCACCAGAAATCATCGGTTTTGCTTCCCCAGTGCTTATGTGCACCCTGCATCAGGGGCATGTAGTACGTTACAGTCGTTGTTTCACGAAGGGGTTCCCGTTCGCCGCCGATCATCTGGTCCCGTTCATCCTGCCAGAATCCCTGGGCATAGATTCCATTATGCAGATTCAGTTCCCAGTAATCCGCATACTTCGAATCGCCGGTCCAGCTGAACAGGTACTCTGCCAGGCGCATCATGTTATAGACAACACAGTGCTCCTGGTTCTTGTCTCCAAGTCTGGCACGGAGTTCTCCCATAGGGCTCCAGATTTCGCCGGACGTCTGGCCTCCGGTAGCATACATGCCCCGCTTTTCCACTGCCTGGTCCCAGTATGCCTCGACGACTTTTCTGTACATCTCATTCCCGGTGACTTCATAGGCTCTGGCATACCCATGCATTTCAGGGACCGTTGAGTTGGCATGCATATTGGCCAGCATATCCCGGCCTTCCAGCAGCCCGTTGGCAAGGAGCGGTCTTTCATACCGATGCAGAATTTCCAGGTGCATCGGTTTCCGGGTAATGCCATACAGGTCCGCCCACAGTTCCAGAATGCCGCCGGTTTCTTCCAGGTCCATCATTTCATCCATGTTTTCACGGGTGATACCATTGGTAAACTCATAAAACCAGTCTGCGCATTTCAGCACGATCTCCAGAGCCTGCTGGTTCCCGGTCAGCTTATACATATCCAGCAGACCCATCATGTTCTTGTGGCAGACGTATTGCGGTGCCCAGGGATGCCTTCCGGCCTTGAGCCAGTACAGGTACTTCTCCGGGATCGGGAATGCCCACTGACCCCCGTTGGCCTCCTGGCATCTGGCAATTTCAGAAACGATGTAGTTGGCCCGCGCGAGCAGCTCCTCATCATGAGTATCCCTGTACATATGCGCTGCCGCACTCAGCCAGTGCCCGCAAAAGGTGCCCCGGATCTGGCTCATCGGGCTGTCCCAGCCCCAGTGAATTTTGTCAGGCCTGTACTGCATCTGGATCAGGCCGGCTTCGAGATAGTGCGATCTGAGCAGGTTTACCGGCGTCAGGCTCATCAGATACTCACGATCCCGGTCACGCCGTTTCTGGGCTTCTCCCGGCAGAAGATGCGTTCCTGCATCTACAGCATTCCACAGATTCATGGTATGGTTTCTCCTCTCTTGTCTGCATACCCGGTTCAGGAAACGAACCTCATGTATTACTTGGTTCCCTTGTATACCTGGCCCGCAATAAAGTACCTCTGGCAGAAGTAATAGATCAGGACACAGGGCAGAGCCAGTACCACTGCTCCGGCCATCTGAGAAGGAACGGATGACATCACGTCCTGCGTTGAACGCAGATACATCAGTGCAAGCGTTGCCGTACGGTTCTGCTCACGCGTGATATAGATCAAAGGCTTGAAAAAGTCATTCCAGTGATACATGAAAACATAGATGGCAGACGTCGCCAGAGCAGGCTTTGAAAGCGGAAGATAGATATTCCAGAAAATCCGGAACCGGCTGCATCCGTCAATTTCCGCGGCGTCTCTCAGTTCACTGGAGATCCCCAGGAAGAACTGTCTGAGCAGGAAAATCTGGTACGCATCCGCAAAGAAAGCAGGAACCCACAGCGGCTTGAGTGTTCCATACCAGCCGATCATCCTGAAGATAATGAACTGAGGATAGAAAGTAACATCCTTGGGCAGCATCATGGTTGCAATGATCAGCAGGAACAGCTTGTTCTTGTGTTTCCACCGCTGGGTTGCAAATGCATACGCAACCATGGCACATGACAAGACATACCCGAATATATTGACTGCGGTCAGTATGACCGTATTTTTCAGATAGAGGAAGAAGTTGAACTGCGTGTGCAGTTTGGTATAGGCTGAAAAATCAAGGTAGTCCGGTATCCACTTGATCGGCAGAAGATAAATATCTCCTGGTTTCTTCAGGGATGTCGATATCATCCAGAAGAACGGTATCAGCATGCCAAAGCACAGAACAGACAAAAACAGGTAGACTGCAATCTTTCCGAGATACTTTCTTGCAAAGCGACTGAAGGTCATTCGTTTTGTCTTGTTCACAGAATCTCACCGTCCTCTCCGCCGTCATAGTAAACCTTTCCTGCAGAGGACTTCAGGATCAGGAGTGTAAGCGCCGCAATAATGAAGAACATGATCCATGCTGCAGCGCTGGCGAGACCCATCTTGTGGTATTTGAAAGCGTTCGAATAAATATAGTAAGCATAGAAAGTTGTCGCCTGGTTCGGTCCCCCACCGGTCATGACATACGCCTGCGTAAAAGTCTGCATGGCTCCGATCACACCGGTCAGGATCGTAAAAAGAAGTGTCGGGCTGATTCCGGGAATGGTGATATTCCAGAACTTGTCAAACCCGTTTGCGCCGTCTATGGCAGCGGCTTCATACTGTTCTGTCGGGATGCCCTGAAGCGCTGCAAGGTACAGAACGATATTCGTTCCCAGGTTCCACAGGGACATCAGTACCAGAGAAGGCAGCGCCCATTCTTCACTGTAGACCCACATGGGACCTTTGATGCCAATGTACGAAAGAAGGTTGTTCAGAATACCGAAATCCGGCTGGAACATCCAGAGCCATACCAGAGCAATGACCACGCCGGAGATAATGCTCGGCAGATAGAAGATTGTGCGGAAAACGCTCATGCCCGGCAGGTTCTTGTTCAGGACCAGAGAAATCAGGACGGACAGTACAATGTTTGCCGGGACAGCCATCAGAGTATACCGCAGGGTAATACCCAGAGATTTGTAAAACAACGGATCATTAAACAGTGTCTGGAAGTTTTCCAAGCCGATATACTTTGGCGGTTTGAGCAAATTCCAGCTTGTAAGGCTGATGTACAGTGACGTTCCCATCGGGATCAGCATAAAAAGGATGAATCCGATAATCCACGGTGACGCGAATGCGAAAAAGCCAACCACATCCATGCGTTCCCGCCTGGTCATCCTGTGCTTTTTTATGGTTGCAGCACTTGTATCCATATGTGTCCTCCAGACGACATGTTTTTAAAAACGGGTGCAGACATACGTTGCTATGTCTGCACCCGCCTATGGATTATTGCACTTCAGCCAGCAGAGCTTCCATTCCCTGCTGAATGTCTGTTGCAACATCTTCCGGTGATTCGGTGCAGGCAAGTAAACGGTCATAAGCTGGTGTAATTACGGTATCGAGCATTTCGATGAAGTTCGTCAGGTTCGCATAACCATTCGTTGCATTGTCAATCGTGGTTACACGCAGCGCAGCATGCTCAGGAGATCCGGGAGCATTCAGCACTTCATCAGAACCGGAAATCTCATGGTTGATTACCGTGATCAGTCCGAGGCTGGACAGCAGGGTCTGGGCACGATCGGACTGGAAGTATTTTGCAAATGCCTTGGCCAGTTCAGGATTCTTGGTCTGATCGTTCACGGCATAGCCGGCAACGAAAGCCGAAGTCCTGCGCGGATAGCCGGTACGGAGCGGCACCTGGGCAACATCCCACTTGAAAGCGTC
>ONWQ01000300.1 GCA_900321565.1 uncultured Eubacteriales bacterium | reverse complement strand
TCTGAAACCGGGCGCGTCCTGTCATAGTCGCTGAACCCGCCCCTGCGCCGGTACAGTGTTTCGTGGTCCTTCCGGATGATCAGGTCATACCCGGGCACGCCGTAATCGCTCCCGAGCCGGTCCAGGTATCCGGTCAGCTGACTGAAGTTCATTTTTCTTCACACCCTTCTGCTGTCAAAAGGTCCCTGAGGAGCCTGGCCATATGCGTGGACAGTTCTGCGTAGCCTTCGCACGCGTAGAGCACGCCGCCGCATTCCGTTGCGTTCATGCCAAGGAGCATGCGGAAGAACCAGGCCGCGGGCAGGTACAGGACACCACCGCGCTGCACCGCCTCACAGTCCATGACACGCACACGGTTGTCGAGGGCCACGGCCATGATGCCTCTCGCGGCCTGCACCCGCCGGCCGTCCGGCAGGGAGATGGTCACCGTTGCGCCGTCATCCGCGGTCTTGTATGTGCCGCCGGCTGCCTGCGCGAGGAAGCCGGCCGGTGCCATGAGGTAGGTTCCGCGCACTTTCTCCGCGCCGTTCAGGCCGTGGTATTTGAGTTTCTGCCAGGCAAACACGGGCCCGTCCAGGGAGAGGACCTTCCCGTTCAGGTACGCCTTCCCTGCGCCCTCCGCGAGGGCGACGGAGAACCGGTTGGGCGTGAAGCCCTCCGTATCCATGGTCACGGATCCGTCCGGCAATCTCCGGGTGTGCGCGAACAGTGTGTCCCAGACCCACTCCGCATCGTCCAGGGTCTGCCCGTGGTCCCGGTTCTTGACATCACAGAATATATAGTCCGCATGCCTGCCATGGTAATACGCCAGGTTCTTTTCACCCTCAAGCCGGATCTGCGGCACGGTGTCACACGCATTCACGGTCAGCCAGTAGCGCCTGTTGTCCACCACTGCCTCAGCCGCGTCCTCGTCCGAGAAGGGCGGCGGGCCGTCCAGTTCCATCCGCGCCTGCCAGACAGGCACAGGCAATGACTGATGTGTCACGCTCCCGTCCGGGTGAAAGAGCATGGTCCTGCGCGAAACGCCGGCACTGCCGGCCATGCCGGCAAACAGGTGCGCATAATACTTGGCCATCATGGCGGTCATGCCGTTGCCCATGGACATGCCCTGCATGTACAGACGGCTCCCGTCAATATTGTACCGCGCCTTCATACGCTCAAGGAGTGCCAGGACCATCCGGGCGTCATGGTTTTCCCGGATATCGTCCGGGAACGGGTTCATGTAAAAGCCCGAATCGTTCGGTGTTGCCAGTTCTCCCTTGCGCTCCGGCTCGCATTCCAGCTGCCAGAACCTGCGCGCATGCGCGTTGGGGAACACCACAATGAAGCCTTCCCGGTCCGCCACCATGCTCCAGCTCGTATAAATGCACTGGCCCCAGCCGGTCATGAGCCCGCCGTGCATGGAAAACACCAGCGGTGTCTTCACCTTCGGGTCATAGCTCTCCGGGACATACTCGTACCAGGTGTCCTCGAGTCCGTCCCCGACGATATCGCCGTGGAACTCCTGCAGGCGCGCCGGGTATACCTGGGAATTGTTCCCGTTCTCATTGACCACCATCCGGCTCCCGCGGATGGCCTCCGGCAGGTAGTCCCGGTTCGCATCATTGGGCTCACCGGGCAGGATCCGTATCATACCCTTCATATCGTTTCTCCTCCGTTAAGACGCTTCAGGGAAGCAGAGTCTCATAGTCTTCCGGAACCGGGTGTCCCTCCAGGAGATCCCGGATCAGGTCGGCCATATACAGGGACAGGCAGCTGAAATGGTCCGTGGCATACAGTACGCCGTCGCACTCGGAGACGCACCAGTTGAACAGATAGCGGCAGAACCATTCCGCGCTGACCAGCAGCTCGCCTTCCCGGTGCAGTGCCTCACAGTACATGGCGCGCACGTGCCCGTCGATCACGCAGGCAATACTCCCCCGCGCAAACTGCAGCACGCGCCCGTCCGGCAATCTCATCACGCAGGCCGCGCCGTCGTCTGAGCGTTCACAGGTGCCGCCGAAGACTTCCGCCAGGAAGCTCAGGGGCACACAGGTGTACTCGCCCCGGACCTTCACGCCGCCGTTCAGGCCATGGTATTTGAGTTTCTGCCAGCGAACCGGCGCGGCGCCTGTTTCCATGACCCGGTTGCGGAACCATACATTCCGGTTGCCGGGGATCACGGCAAAGGCTGCGGCGTCCCCGGTGCGCGGGCATACCGGTTCCGAGCACACGATCGTCCCGTCCTTCTCCCTGCGGATACCGGAGAACAGGTAATCCCATACAAGGGACGCATCGTCCAGGCTCTGGCCATGATCGCGGTTCTTGATGTCCAGGTACACAAGGTCCGCCTTTTTCCCGCTGTAGAAGGCCAGGTTGTTCTCGCCCTCGATCCGGATCTGCGGGACCGGGTCGCATGCATTCAGGCGCATCCAGTACACGCGGTTCTTCCGGTTCACGCTCTTCTGTTCCGGAATGTCGTCCGGGATGTTATTGTTCTCCGGACGGCTCTGCCAGATGGCGAGATGCCCGCCCTGATTCCGGATCTTCCCGTGCTCATCAAAGAGCAGGTTCGGGAACGTGGCGCAGGCAGAGCCCGCAGCCCCGGCGAGCATATACCCGTAATGCCTTGCAAACAGGGCGGTCATCAGGTTGCCCATGGACATGCCCTGCATGAAGACCCGGCCTTCGTCAATATTGTACTCCTGTTTCATGCGCTGAATCAGCGCGATGAGCATCTGCGCGTCATGGTTCTGCCCGAGGTCCTCACCGGAAACGGTGCACGCAAGCTCACCGCTTGTCGGGTCCGGGGAGGGCACGGTATCCCACCTGCCCCACTGGACGCACCATACCCGGTTGTCATGCGCGTTGGGGAAGAGCACAATGAACCCGTCGCGCTCGGCCATCATGGACCAGGATGTATACACGCACTGGCCCCAGCCGGTCATGAGCCCGCCGTGAAGCGAAACCACGAGCGGGGTCTTCCGTGCCGGGTCATAGGTGGAAGGTACATAGACAAACCAGGTGTCCTCCTTGCCGTCCGCAGTGACGGTACCGTGGAACTCCCTGAGTCTTTCCGGGTAGGGCTGGGAATTGTTCCCGTTCTCGTTCACAACGATCTCAGAGTGGTACAGGCTTTCCGGCAGGTATTCCCGGTTGTCATCATCCGGGAGGCCGGGAAGCAGCGGGAAGCTGGGTGCCTTCATGACTGCATTCCTTTCTCCGGCGCACGCTTTGCGCCGGTTGACACGTTTTCCACATTTTTCTATAATGAACTGATTCTTTTCCAGGGAGCGCTGTCCCATGAAAAAAGTGTATTCGGCCCGGAAACGGCTGACCCGGTATTTTGCCTATCTTCTGACAGTGACGCTTCTTTTCAGCCTTGCATACACGGTGTATTCCAGTCTGACCATTGACCGGCAGCTGCGCTACAGCTCGGATGCGGCGCTGGATGTCTACTGCGGGAGTCTGGTCCAGGAGACAGACCGCCTGGCCTTTTTTAATCAGTACATGACCGCAACCTCCCGGGAGTTCCGGCAGGCAGCGGCCCGTTCCGCAGACGAGTTCACCACAGTTTCCCTGATGTACCAGATCCAGTCCCTGATGAAGGCCACCGTGCCGACCGCCGGGCTGATCATGGTCTTTGATGACCGCGGCGGTGCGCTCCGCTTTCACTACGGAAGCGGTGTGCTTGAAAACGGTGCGCTCCTGCCGGAGCATCTGAGTGCCGCGCATGCGCTGCAGGAGCGCTGTCTTGCCGCGCCTGAGACTGAGCCGGAGCCGTGGCTTGTGCTCGAATCCGGGCCCTGCACGTTCCTCTACAGTTTCAGCCGCTACCGGCACCTGTATATCTGCTCCGCGCTGGAGCTGAATACCTTTGCTGCGCTGAGCATGCAGTCCGCTGAAATGGACCCGCAGCTGTTCTTTGATCAGGGTGGCGTATTCATCACCGGCCGGGAGGCCGCTGAGAGCAAGGGCCTGCGCCCTGAGAGCGTGTATGGCCTGCGGAGCCTGTTCACCAAGTATACCCTGACGCACCGGGACCTGCCGTCCCTGCCCGTCGGGCTGACCATGCTCATGCCCCGCGACGGACACTGGGCGTTCACCCGGGTCTCGTTCCTGGTGATGCTGTGCATCAGCGCGCTGAGCATACTCCTGTATGTCGGTGTCTTCCGGATGATGAACCGGTTCGTTGTGTACCCGCTTCAGCAGATTTCCAGCCTGTCCCGGCAGATGGCGGACGTGGATGAGAAGAACATCCCGCAGATTGAGGAGACCGAACCGCTGGAGGAACTCAATACCCTGCGCGAGTCCCTGAACAGTCTGGCCGCCCAGAAAGTGCATCTGCGCAAGAGCCAGGAGGACAAGGAAGCGGAGAAGGAGCATGCGCTTCTGCAGTACTACCAGCTGCAGACGCGTTCGCATTTCTTCCTCAACTG
>ONWQ01000149.1 GCA_900321565.1 uncultured Eubacteriales bacterium | reverse complement strand
TTGTAGAGTATGGAACCGATCAGTGCCATGGTGGTCGAGCGCATGAAGGACACACGATGGAACAGGTTGGTCCCGATGATCACGGAAGCCAGTCCTATGACCATGGCGCCTGTGCCCATGGAGATCTCAAAGAACCGCTGCTGCTGTGCCATGACGGCACCGGCCAGTGCGACCAGTCCGTTGGCGATCATGAGGCCGAGGATCTTGACCTTGCCCTGGTCCTGACTGAGTGTGGTCACGACTGCCGGGTTATCGCCGGCAGCGCGCAGCAGGAACCCCGCCTTGGTGGACAGGAACCAGTCAAGGCACAGCTTGGCCAGAAGCACAATGATCAGAATAATGCACAGGGTTGAGTAGGGGGCGAGCCAGCCGGGGAGGGACTTGGTCAGCGGATTGCGGAACAGTGTATCCCCGGAGAACAGCGGGACATTCGCCTTGCCTGCGATGTTCAGGTTCACGGAATACAGGCCGGTCATGGTAATGATACCGCTGAGCAGGTCACGGATCCGGAATTTGACATGGATCAGACCGGTGATCAGTCCGGCTGCGGTCCCGGCCAGAATGGCCACGAACAGTGTCAGCACCGG
Source organism: uncultured Eubacteriales bacterium (assembly GCA_900321565.1). Lineage (GTDB taxonomy): Bacteria > Bacillota > Clostridia > Christensenellales > Aristaeellaceae > UBA2943. The sequence continues at coordinate 7,122 of ONWQ01000149.1, read as the reverse complement.
TGGCATACCGTTCAGGGTCAGGACCGCGGAGACAGCCGCACCCAGAGGGAACGAGGAGTCCACGGTCAGGTCCGGAAAATCCAATATCCGGTAGGTGATCAGGAGCCCGAGGGCAAGGATGCCATAAATCAGGCCCTGTTCCAGAATACTCAGTATCATGCCATTGACCAGCTTTCTTGGTTTGGAAGATTCAGGATCCGGCGACCGGGTGCACCCGGCCGCCGGGACAGATTACTCATTGACGGAGATGGCGCGTTCCGTGAGGCTCTCGGGCAGGCTCAGACCGAACTGTGCCATGGCTTCTTCATTGATATACAGGTACGAATTGGAAATGATCTCGAACGGGATCTCGGATGCCTTGGCTTCACCGCGCAGCACGCGTGCGGCCATGCGACCGGTCTGGCGACCGAGCTCGAGGTATTCAATGCCTTCAGAGGCAACACAGCCCAGCCGGACCTGTTCAATCTCGGAACCATACACCGGCTTGCCGGCTTCCGCGCTCATTTCAAGCACCAGAGGCAGCGACTGCACGACGGTATTGTCCGTGAGATTAGTGGTGCAGTCCACCAGTGGCAGCAGGGCTTCCAGAGCCAGGGGCAGGTCAGCACCGGTGGAAATGCCCTTGTCGATGATTTCAAACCCGTACTCCGGTGCCAGCGCGCGGTAGGTTGCCAGTGTGGAATCCGAGTTCGTTTCCGAAGTCGTGTGCAGGATACCGATGGTCTTGGCTTCCGGCTGCAGTGCACGGATCAGCTTCAGCTGAGCTTCCACGGGCAGCTGGTCCGAGGTTCCGGTGATTTCACCCGGGTTCGTGCCGTCAGCATTCGCCAGCTGGGAACCCACCGGGTCGGAGACGGCGGTATAGATCACCGGGATCCCCTTGTCCTGAGCGGCATTGAAGCAGCTCATGGCTACCGGGGTTGCCACTGCGCAGATCAGGTCATAATTCCCGTTCACGAACGCATCGGCGATCTGTGCGGAAATACCGGTATCCGCATTGGCATTCTGCAGGTCAAAAACGATCGTTTCACCTTCAATAAATCCTTCTTCGGCCAGACCTTCCTTGAATCCCTGCACACAGTTGTCCAGAGAACCGTGTACGGCGAACTGAGAGATCCCGACGCGTACGGGCTCTGCCCAGACTGTGGAGCAAACAGAGAGTACAAGCGCAACGACCAGCATGACAGAGAACAGTTTCTTCATAAAGGGAGCCTTCCTTTCATTTGCCCGTTGGGCAGTAGTAAGATTGAAAAACGCCTCAGACAGCTTACACTGTCTGAGGCGGAATTTCCGTGGTGCCACTCAGATTCATCTTTCGATGCACTTTACCGCATACACATGATATGCGCTGCGCTGATCACGGGTGCAGTCCCCGTTTCGCCCTACTCATCGTTCGGGCGAACCCTCCGAAGGCCATTCACATACCAGGCACACACCGCCGTCCCACTCTCAGCGGCTCCCTTTGCTGTACCACAGGCATCCTACTCTTCTTCGTCACAGGTTTCATCTGAAGTTGGACACATGATAGCGCGTCTCCGGACGCTTGTCAAGAACATTTTTTCAGCCCGTTCAAAGATCAATCCCGTCAAACCCGTTCCATACCGGACGCCCGGTATAGCGCAGCACGGGTTCACCACTGGTTAATGCCCTGTACACGGCATCAGCCATGGCGAACTGTTCCATTTCTCCGGGATAGACCGTGACATCCGCAATCCAGCCGCAGCGTTTCCGGATGCCCTCAATCACGTCGTCAAAGCGCATGAACCCGCCGGTGAGCAGGATCCCGTCCACTTCTCCGCAGAGCACGGCGGCCATTTCTCCGATCATCTTACAGACCTGGTAGATCATGCCGTCCCATACAAGGCAGGCTTTCCGGTCACCACGGTCCACCATGGCATGGATCGTGTCTGCATTGGCCGTGCCGAACAGGTCCACAAACCCGCCGGAGCGTGAGCACATGCGCCGCACTTCCTCCAGTGAGTGTGCTTCAATATAGTCAAGGAGCGGCAGGATCGGCACGCTTCCGATCCGGGTCGGGGTGTAGGGCCCGTCCCCGCCGGCACCGACATTCCCGTCCACCATGCGTCCGTGATCATGCGCATTGACTGTGATCCCGCCGTCAATGTGCGCAACAATGAACCGGCAGTCCTCATAGCGTCTTCCCAGCTTGCGCGCATGCACCCGGGCGACTGCCTTCTGGTTCAGGACATGGAACTGCGCATTGCGGTAAACGCCGCGGATTCCGGTCAGGCGCGCAAGGTCACACAGTTCATCTACATTGGTCGGGTCCAGGGTATAGGCCGGCTTCCCGAACGTACAGGCCAGGTCCCAGGCGAGCATGACACCCAGCTTGGCCGGATGCTCGCTCCCGCCGGCGCCGCGTGCCGTATCATCATACAGGAGCTGATCGATTTCCGTCACACCGCCGGGCTGGCTGTGGGCACTCCCGCCGCGCCCGACAAAGACATCAATGGCTTCCGGGGTGTATCCGTGATCGTGGAGCAGGTCCAGGATCAGCTGGCGCCGGAAGGGCAGCTGATCGTTCACGTGCGGGTATTTCAGCAGCTGTGGTGCGTCATGGAAGATGTTCTCTTCAAACAGTGCAGTCGTGTTTTCGTACAGACTGATCTTGGTGGAAGTGGATCCCGGATTGATGACCAGGAGCTTCATGGTATCGCCCTTTCCCTTACTGATCTGACGGTCTGTTTTCCGCGGGTGCGGCTGAGGCCAGCACATCCCGCGCGTGCAGCGTGCGGAAGGCTGCTGCGCGCCCGAGCCGGTTCATGACGGCAAGCCCGATCCCGTGCGCCGGGACGACTTCCGAATAGATGACACGCATCTGTTCATCGTCCAGGGAGCGCAGTACATCGAACAGGCGGTGTGCGGTCTGCCCGGGCTCATGTATGGAACCCAGGTCATGCGGATGGCATGCCTCAAGGGTCTGCATATGCTCGGTAAAGCAGAGCACGCAAGCGTTCCTGCCGTCCTCCGCGGCCTGCTCATAGAGCAGTTTCAGAGCACGCACCACATCCGCTTCATCGCCGTCAATGAGCGTGATCGTGCCCTCCGGAGCGTAGTGCCGGTAGCGCATGCCGGGGGAGAGCGCGACCTCATGCTCGCCCAGCGGCCGCAGTACGCTCGGCGCGACCTCGACTGTTCCCAGCACTTCCCGGAGCATGTCCTCCGTGATCCCGCCGGGCCTGAGAATCACCGGTGTCCCGTGGCATACATCAATGACGGTGGACTCGAGTCCGACATCACAGCTGCCGCCGTCCAGGATCAGCGGGATCCGTCCGTCCATGTCCTCCAGCACATGCGCGGCTGTGGTCGGGCTCGGCTTGCCGGAGCGGTTGGCGCTCGGCGCCGCCACGGGCAGGTCACACACCTGCAGCAGTCTGCGCGCGACAGGATGCGAAGGCATCCGGATGGCGACTGTGGGCAGGGATGCCGTGACGCAGTCCGGGATCCGCGGGGTCCGCGGCATGAGTATGGTCAGCGGCCCCGGCCAGAACGCCCGCATGAGTGGCCGCGCGGCCTCCGGAATGGTGCACAGCCCGTCCAGCTGTTTCTCATCATGAATATGCACGATCAGCGGATTGTCTGCCGGCCGGCCCTTGGCCCGGAAGATCTCCGGTACCGCACCGGCATCCAGTGCATTCGCACCCAGTCCGTACACGGTTTCCGTCGGAAAGGCGACCAGCTGACCCTGCCGCAGCAGTTCTGCGGCTTTTGTATAGGCAGCCTCGCCGGCTGCCAGAACCTGAGTATTCAAGATCCGATCACTCCAAGATGTTCCAGTTTCTTTTTCTGTTCTTCCAGCCGCAGTGCTTCCACAATCTCGTCCAGGTCCCCGTTCATGATATCATTGATCCGGTAGACCGTCAGTCCGATCCGGTGGTCTGTCACGCGGCTCTCATGGAAATTATAGGTGCGGATGCGCTCCGAACGATCCCCGGTGCCCACCTGGACACGCCGGGACTGCGCATAGTCGGCATCCGCCTTTTCCCGCATCTGCTCCAGCAGCCGGGAGCGCAGCAGGACCATGGCGGTCTCGCGGTTGCGCAGCTGGCTCTTCTGGTCCTGACTGTATACGGACAGTCCTGTAGGCAGGTAGGTGAGGCGTACGGCTGAGTCGGTGGTATTGATGTACTGCCCGCCGTGCCCGGTGGAACGGAACACGTCCATCCGGATGTCCTTCGGGTCAATCTGGATATCGACTTCCTCGGCCTCGGGCAGGATAGCCACCGTACAGGTGGAAGTCTGCTTTTTCCCGGTTGTGTCCGTGACCGGTATGCGCTGCACACGGTGCACACCGCTTTCATACTTGAAACAGGTGTATGCGTCCGCACCGCTGACCAGACAGGTGCATTCCTTCAGCCCACCCAGTTCGGTATCCGACAGGGAAACCACCTGAAAGTGCAGGTGATGCTTCTGTGCGTAGTGATCATACATGCGCAGAAGGTCTGCACCGAACAGGCAGGCTTCCTCGCCACCGGCACCCGCGCGGATCTCCAGTACCACGTTCCGTCCGGCATCCGGGTCTTCCGGCAGCAGCATCAGTGTCAGTTCGCGCTCAGCCTGTTCCCGGTCGCGCTCCAGCTGTGCAGCTTCCTCACGCGCCATGGCGCCCAGGTCCGGATCATCGCACATGGCCCTGGCTTCCTCAAGGTGCCGGAGCAGTTTCCGGTACTGCGCATACGCTTCCACCTTTGGCTCCAGTGCCGCACGCTCGCGGAGCACCTGCTGATACCGCGCGTTGTCCGAGAGGACTTCGGGCTGCGCGATCATGACGGAAAGCTCTTCAAAGCGATCCTGATACCATTCAAACTGTTCAAACATGCTTGGACTCCTTTATGGCATACGGCAAATGACCACCCGCGGGATCTCGCGGAAATCCGGGACAATGCATTCCGTCAGAAGACCGTGCACTCCGGCAAGACCTGAAACAGCCTCCGACTCGCCTTCACCCACTTCCATGATCAGACTGGCGCCTGGCTTCATGTGCCCGGGCGCGTCCGCGAGAATGCGGCGGTAACAGTCCAGACCGTCCATGCCGCCGTCCAGGGCCAGAAGTGGTTCGCGCATGACTTCTTCCTGAAGCGTCTCGCAGTCCCGGGAGGGAATGTATGGCGGATTGCTGAGCACCAGGTCAAACATGCGCCCGGGCACGCTGTCAAACAGACTGCCCAGAACACACTCGGCCGGTATGTTCAGATTCTGTGCGTTCTTTTCTGCCACAGCCAGCGCATCCGGCGACAGGTCCGAGAGCGTGACATGACAGTTCGGCCGTGCCTTGGCCAGGGCAAGCCCGATGCATCCGGAACCGCAGCACAGGTCCAGGACCTGCGCCCCCGGGCTGTCCGGCAGCCGTTTCAGGGCTTCCGTGACCACCAGCTCGGTTTCCGGCCGCGGGATCAGAACGCGCGCATCCACGTGAAAGGTAAGCCCGCAGAATTCTGTGGTCCCGAGCACATACTGCAGCGGCTCACGCTGTGCACGGCGTTCGACGAGCGCAAGAAAGCACGCCTCTTCCTGCGGGCTCAGTACGGTCCCGGTCTCGATCCGGCACTCCAGTGGCGGGAGATTCATAACGGCAGACATAAGCGCAGCGGCATCCCAGGACGCATCCGGAATGCCGCTGCGCTCAAACCGATCCCGGGCAAGACGGTATCCCTGCGCCGGGGTCATTCGGTTTTCTCCTCTGAAGTCTCGGGCACATAGTTCGGGTCAGATTCACGGTAAGAGTGCAGGATGACCCAGCCTTCCTTGGTCTTCGGGAAGCCCTTGGGCAACCCGTGCAGTGCGCAGTTCATGGCAACAATGGCGCACTCGAGCATCCCGTCGTCCGGTGTGCGTGTGGTCAGACGCTGCATCTGCAGTCCCGGCCAGCGCAGGATTTTTGAAATGGTGCTTTCACTGTGCGCAAGTCCCTTGAGCACTTCATAGCTCGTTCCGGCCACAATGGGCAGCATACACAGGTGGAACAGGAACCGGAGCAGGCAGTTGTCGATGGGGAAGAGTACATTGAGCACCAGGAACAGCAGGATGGAGATCATGAACACGATCAGCAGGAATGCGGTCCCGCAGCGCGGGTGCAGTCTTGAGAAGGTCTGTGCATTCTCAGGTGTCAGTGGCAGGCCGTGTTCATTGCAGTACACGGTCTTGTGCTCGGCACCATGGTACTGGAACGTGCGCCGCACGTCCGGCACAAAGGAGACCAGCACCATATACCCGATCAGCAGTCCGATCTTGACGATACCACCGATGAGCGTATAGCCCAGGGCCGACATGCCGGCTGCCTTGAGCGCGGTCTCAATGGCGGCAGGTACTGCCATGAAAATCCCGAGGGACAGGATCACGGCCAGGACAATGGCAAAGAACATGACAATCTTGTCCACGCCCTTGCCGAGCTTTTTCGCCAGCCATTTTTCGAACTTGGTGGGTTCCTCGTCCAGGATACCCAGCATGGCTGTGGAGTCTTCCAGTGTCCGCATTCCGAACACCAGCATGGTTGCCATATTGACCATACCGCGCAGGAACGGCCAGCCCATCCAGGCATGCTTATCCTTAAGCGGCACATACTTGTCCGCCTTGACGACAATGGTATGGTCCGGGCGCCGCACCGCAATGGCCGTACGGTCCGGGGCACGCATCATGACACCTTCCATGACGGCCTGACCGCCGATATCCACCCGGGGGCATGTATTTGAGTTGTTCAGTCTGTCTGTATACATGGTTACCTCTTTCCGCACGCGGGGCGTGCAACAGACCGATATTCGACATACCCTGCCCAAGTCCTTCTGTACAGAGAAAAAACATGCAGGAAACACAAAAAAAGAGCCACTGCTTTTTACAGGGCTCTGCTACGGTCTTACTCCATGCCGTAACGCTTCTTGAAGCGATCGACGCGTCCGCCGGTGTCTACCAGCTTCTGCTTGCCGGTAAAGAAAGGATGGCACTTGGAACAGATATCCACTTTCAACTCTTTCTTAGTAGAACCGGTTTCAAACGTCTCACCGCACACGCAGCGAACGATGCATTTGCCGTACTGGGGATGAATTTTTTCCTTCATTGCGATTTCACCTCTTTCGCGTATGCAATGAGCGGTCCAAGCCGCAGGCA
>ONWQ01000299.1 GCA_900321565.1 uncultured Eubacteriales bacterium | reverse complement strand
ATGACTGATCATGGTTTGCCCGCCTTGGGAATGATTCTGTTTTTGACAGGACAGGCGGCACGCCGGATGAAAAGCCGCAGAGAAACCAGCAGACAGGACTGAGGGCGGATTGCTGGGTTGGAAGACACTGTGATCGGGAGAAGACATACGATGACCGGCATACTGAAAAGGAGCTGCGCAGAGTCAGGTTCTGCAGCAGCTCCTTTGAAAGCCGGAATACAGTCTTATCCGATCGCTTCCGCTCCGGTCTCAGGCTCATGCCGGTGACCGAAGAGGTTGAGCCTGCGGAAACTGATGAGATAGACTATGGTGGACAGGGACCAGGTAAACGGGTATACCCAGTAGATCAGACGGATATCATGGAAGATCTGTCCGATGGTGAACAGGAGAAGTATACGCACAGCACACCAGCAGATGAGCATGACCAGCATGGGAACCACTGGTTTTCCGAGTCCGCGCATGACTGCGGAGGCTGTATGTGAGAAACCGAGCAGACAGTAGAAGAAAGCGCAGACGGTTGTGCGTCCGGCACCATAGCGGACGATGGCAGGATCGGCATTGAACAGAGAGATCAGCTGGGGTGCAAGGAACCAGGCCACTGTACCGAGAACGAGCAGCATGATGGCAGTACAGCCCAGCCCGAACCGGGCGCCTTCCCGGACACGCTTCATTTTTCCGGCGCCCATGTTCTGGGAGACGAACGTGGTCAGAGCCATGGAAAAGGCAGTGACAGGCAGGAAAAAGAAGCCTTCAATCTTCAGGCTGGCACCGATTCCGGCCATGGCATCCCGGCCGAAGCTGTTGATGTAGGACTGAATCAGCATATTTGAAAGGTCAATGACGCAGCCCTGCATGGCGGTCGGAATACCATAGCGGATGATGTATCTGAGATTGGGCATATCAAACCGGATCTGTCCCGGACGCAGCCGGATCGCATCCGGACTGTGCAGGAGCTTCCATGCCACAAGAACAAGACTGAGGATTTCAGACAGAACCGTAGCCAGTGCTGCACCTTCCACATCCATATGAAACAGCGTGATCAGCAGGACATCCAGTACAATATTGGTCAGAGAACTGGCAACAAGGCACAGGAGAGGAAAGCGGCTTTCACCGGACGCCTGCAGCACACTGACCAGCATGTTATACAGAATCAGGGCGAAAGAGCCGGCAAAGTACACCTGCAGGTACCGGCAGGAACGGGCATAGACGCTTTCCGGCGTACCCATGATGCGCAGGATCCAGGGTGTACCGAAAATCCCGAGCAGAGTCAGAATGACACTGAAAACGAGACTCAGAGCGACCGCAGTATGCACTGCCTTGCCGGTCTGTTCGTGATCCCCGGCACCGATATGCCGCGCAATGATGATTCCGGCACCGGTGGAGAATCCGGAGACGAGAGCAATCATGAAATACATGTAGGACGAAGTGGATGTGACGGCAGCGAGTGCATCTGCATCCAGATAATTGCCGACAATCAGGGCATCAACGGTATTGTACAGCTGCTGGAAAAAATACCCTGCCAGGATGGGCAGGGCAAACCCCAGCATTTTCCGGCGGATATTTCCTTCCGTCATCAGGTTCTTCTGCATGGGCTTCGGGCTCCTTTGAACTGCTGCCGTCGGGAATCCTTCCGGCGGAAGCTTCCATTGAACTTTCTTCCAATTCGTGGCCTGTGCTGAGATTCCTGCGCTGCGGCATAATTTTATCTGACTGGTCCGGGGCGGAACAGAAAAAAGACAGCCTGCAGAGTGCAGACTGTCTGAGAAACCGGGCATAAACCGCGGGATTCTGCTGTGGCTTATCACTTGATCTGGCTCAGAGCATCTTTGACTGCTTCCATAATGGCATTGGAGGATTCGGTTGCGCCGGCAACAGCATCCACTTCTGCGGACTGGGCGTCAATAATAGCCTGAGGGATTGTGTTAAAGGCATTGTCGCAGATTCCGGGAGTCTCACTGTTTTCCAGAATCTCAATCTTGGCGATCTTGTCACCATCCATGGTGACCTTGACCTTCATTTCGCCGCGGCTTGTGGAACTGGTGCCGATGTATTCATTGGCAGCAAGTTCAGCAGCGGGTGCTTCCTCAACGGGTTTGGCTTCTTCATATCCGTACTGAATGTTCAGCAGTTCAATGACTTTGCAAACAACCTCGCCTGTCAGGGCTGCGCAGCGGGCTTTCCTTGCTGCATCACCCATTTCCAGGTTATTGGCCTTCATGAACTTGTTGACGGAAGCATTGCAGGTAATATCGTCTGCAACGGTGGTGACGGCTTCGTATTCCGGCTGATAGGTCGGGAACGGTTCCTTGCGGTACCAGGCAAAGAGCTGGTTGCGCAGGTCACCGGCTACGGCCGGTTCACAGAAGAAACCAAGCATCATGCAGGCACCTGCGAGTGCTCCGCAAAGTGTCTGGCAGCCATAGCCACCTGCAGCCAGGGACATGGTCTTGGCCGGAATAACAGAATACGGATAGCCGTATTCTTCTGCGAGAAGCTCCATGATTCCGGCTACAGCACCGGCACCGCATCCGCCAACCTCGAACCAGCGCTTATAGGTATACTCAAGTGCCTTCTGTTTATCAATCGGATGCCAGGTCCAGGGATATTCCGGAATTTCCGGGGATTCTGCAACAGAAGAGCCGGGCAGAATGGCTGCGGCAGTCAGGCCGGCAGCCCCCAGTCCGAGGCCCTTGAGGAAAGAACGACGATCGGTCTGTTTGTTCAGCATGAAATGATCCTCCTTTGTTTTGCCTGTAAGGATTACAGTGTGTTTCATGTTTTAAATTGTACAGTATAAAATGGAAAAATACAAGCACAGATAATACATAAATAATGGTTCATATGAGCATTGCATGATGTCTCTTCCGTTGCGCATGATTTCATAGTATGATTGGACCGACTGGATACGGGAGGAAGAAAGAATGACCATTCTTGTGGATATGGACGATACCATGGAACAGCTTCTGAAAGCATGGCTCAGGCGTGTGAATGAAAAGTACGGAAGACATGTGACCATGGATGAGATCACGGGCTGGGATGTGTCGGAACCGTATCCCGGACTGACCCGGGAACAGGTATATGGTGTCATGTCTGAGCCGGGTTTCTGGTACAGTGTGGAACCTTTGCCGGGTGCTGCGGAAGCCCTGCGGCATTTTCTGGATGAGGGGCATGAAATCTTTATTGTGACTGCCACGGACTATGTTTCCATACGGGAAAAGATGGAAGGTCTGCTGTTCCGGTATTTCCCGTTCCTGAACTGGAATCAGGTTATTGTGACTTCACGCAAGCAGATGATCCGGGGAGATGTCCTGATTGATGACGGGATTCATAACCTGGAAGGCGGAGCGTATGAAAAAATCCTGTTTACGGCTCCGCATAACCGAGACTATGATGCACAGGCGCATGGCATGATCCGGGTACACAGCTGGGCCGAAACCGTGGCTGTGATTGACCGTATGCAGTCGGAACGGGAAAGAGCACTGAAAGCGGAAGCAGCAGAGCGTGCTGCGGAATAACGACGGAGAAAGCGGGGACGATGCGATGTTTCTGAGACGGACGGGCATACATGAGGGTGTGACGCTGT
>ONWQ01000349.1 GCA_900321565.1 uncultured Eubacteriales bacterium | reverse complement strand
GATGCCACACAGGCCGTCCTCTGCCGGCGTTTTCCGGTACCCGAGTTCAGCGTAGAGGAAACAGAAACATGGCTGTGCGTGGAAACCCGGGCACTGAAACTCTTCTATAACAGGCAGCCGTTTTCCGGTACAGGCCTGTATGCCACACTCAAGGGTGCCTTTGCCGTCTATGGCAGCACATGGCATTTCGGTCTCCATGCTCAGAATCTCGGAGGGACTGCACGGACACTGGATGAAGCAGACGGTGAAGTCCCGCTCGATAACGGTCTGATCTCTGTTCATGGGTATGCCGTACTGGATGACAGTCATTCCATGCGTATGACCCGTGATGGGCAGCTTATGCCTGCCGTCAGTCATGGTACAGACCTGTATCTGTTTGCCTATGGACATCAGTACAGTGACTGCCTGCGTGATTTTCTGAGACTTTCCGGCGGCATACCTGTTGTACCCAGATTTGCGCTCGGGAACTGGTGGAGCCGGTATTATCCCTATACTGAGGACAGTTATCGCTGTCTCATGCAGCAGTTTGAAAGCGAACAGATCCCGCTTTCTGTTGCCGTACTGGATATCAACTGGCATGTTACCCGTATCAGTCCGGAGTATGGGACAGGCTGGACCGGGTATACCTGGGACCGTGAGAAATTCCCGGATCCACGGCGTCTGCTGTCCTGGCTGCACGATCATGGCCTGCATGTCACGCTCAATGATCATCCTGCAGACGGAGTCCGCCCATGCGAAGACCAGCATGCCGCCATGGCAGAAGCCATGGGAGACGATCCCGCGCTCCGGCGCTCCTATCCCTTTGATGCCGCTGATACGCACTGGATGCAGGCGTTTGAGCAGACCGTGCTCACTCCACTGGAGAAAGACGGTGTGGATTTCTGGTGGATTGACTGGCAGCAGCAGGGCGGCACTACGGATCCGGGCATGGACCCACTGTTCACATTGAACCATACACGATATCTCCATGCACTGAATACCGGCAGGCCTCCGCTGATCCTTTCGCGATATGCCGGACCCGGAAGTCACCGGTATCCGCTGGGCTTTTCCGGTGATTCCTGCATTACCTGGGCGTCCCTCGCCTTCCAGCCGTATTTTACAGCAACAGCTGCCAATATCGGTTTCGGATGGTGGAGTCATGATATCGGCGGTCATATGCATGGTTCGTATGATCCGGAGCTTTCTCTGCGCTGGCTGCAATTCGGTGTTTTCTCGCCCATCCTGCGCCTGCACTCGTCCAACAATCCTTTCATGGAAAAGGAACCCTGGACCTATCCCATCGGAATCGCGGACATCATGCGTACTTTCCTGCGCCTTCGCCATCGACTGATCCCCTGGCTTTACACCAGTGAACTGGCCTGTTCTGAACGCAACAGACTTCTGTTGCGTCCCGTTTACCATGACATGCCGGATACAAGGGAAGCCTATATGGCCAGCCACGATGAATACATGCTTGGAGACTGCCTTCTTGTAGCCCCGGTAATTTCTCCGCAGGACCGCGTCAGTCAGCTTGCCTGTACGCATGCCTGGATTCCGGAAGGTACCTGGTATGACTTCTTCACGGGCTGGCAATATACGGGCCCGTGCCCGCTCCGGCTCTTCCGCTCTCTCAGCAGCATCCCGGTCCTGGTCCGGGCGGGAAGCATTCTGCCCATGGACGCCTGCGAAACACCCGGGAATGGTGCAGGACTGCCGGAACATATCCTGCTCCGGGTCTTTCCCGCTCCACAGGCAGAGGGTGTCCTCACCGAGGATAATGGAAACCTGCCGCAGGACACGGCATACCGACGTGCAGTGACCCGGTTCAGCCTTACCGGAAACACGTCGCCCGTGTTCTGTATTCAGGCACCTGAAGGGGATACCGGACTGCTTCCGGAAAACCGCCGGTTTACAGTAGAGCTCAATGGGGTCGGGCCGGAACTCCCGGATGAAAGCAGCTGTTCTTACACTTCAGCCTATGATCCTGAGCACCATCGGCTGACCCTTGACCTGCAATCTCAGCCCGGGAAAGAGATTACACTTCATTGGAAACAGGCATTCACCCGGCCGGTGATCGACCGGAAAGCCCTGATCCTGGAGCTGCTCAGGCATGCCGAAATCGGGTACGATCTGAAAAGCCGCGTGCTTCAGGCCACAGCATATCTCGACCAGAGCACCCGATTTGTTGCTGAGCTGCAGGCCTGTGCACTGCCTGATGCGCTGTGTGGCGGTATACTGGAAATCCTGAATATTATCTGACAATTGCTTTGCAGATCGGAGGAATCTGTCATGGGAAAAACTGCTGATCAAGTCTATGTCTGTGAACCCTGGCGCATTACTCAGACTGACTGGAAGTCTGAGCAGAATCCTGTGGATGAATCGGTTTTTTCCCTGGCCAACGAATACATGGGAATCCGGGGATATGCAGAAGAGGGTGCGGATGCACCCGGGCTCACCGGAACATATTTCGGTGGTGTTTATGAGTGGGATTCCCCTGCGCCTGCAGGCTACAGGGGAATCATCCGGCAGGCGCATCATATGGTCTGCGCTGCTGATTTCATGTATACACGCCTGTACATTCATGGAACACGTCTGCTGCTTTCAGATGTGACCACAGACTTTGAACGCATACTGGACATGCGGACGGGCATGCTGCACCGTGGCTATACGCTGCCACTTCCAGGCGGTGGCAGCATACGGATTGAACTTGACCGGCTGCTGTGTATGGACATACCGGAGTATGCCGCACAGCGCATCCGCCTCACAGCCTCTGAGAATACTGAAACAGAACTCACGCTTGCTGTGGATGGCGGGGTCGAACATAAAAGCAGCGGCCAGTGTCAGTGGTGTTTTCTGGATGCACAGTACGCAGATTCTGACTGCGGAGTACGCTACCGGACTCAGACTACGGACCAGACGCTGGAATATCTGTTCCGGGTCCGTTCCGATGCCGCCATGCATTCCTTTCACGAAGGTCATATCACCGGTATGGACATGACGTTGCATCTGCAGCCCGGTATTCCGGTCACTGTGGAGCGACTCATCTGCAATACTGTTCAGCCGGCGCATGAGATGGATCTCAGACGGCTGGACGCAGTGCCTTCCTTTGATGACATGCTTGCCATGAACCGGATACACTGGACCCGGTTCTGGGCAGGCTCTGATGTGCAGATTGATCACGATCCGCTGAATCAGCAGGGAATCCGGTACTGTCTGTTCCAGCTTCATCAGACATACCGCGGACTGGACGGCCGGCATAATATCGGCGCCAAAGGTCTGACCGGCGAAGCCTACTCCGGCCATGCTTTCTGGGATACCGAAACTTACTGTCTGCCCTATTATCTGTTCAATGACCGCAATGCAGCCCGGAGTCTGCTCATGTTCCGCTATCACAGTCTGGACAAGGCCCGGGCCAGAGCCAGAGAACTGGACTGTAACGGTGCCTGCTATCCGATCGCCACCCTGAACGGCGTTGAATCCTGCGGGCTCTGGCAGCATGCAAGTCTTCAGATGCAGCCATCCACAGCCGTCGCATATGCAATCCTGGAATATACCGAACTGACCGGGGATGATACATTCCTGTTCAATGAGGGCATTGAAATGCTCACAGAAATCTGCCGGTATATTGTCTCCAGGGGGGACTGGAATGCCGACCATACCGGGTTCGGATTCTGGGGTGTCATGGGACCGGATGAGTTCCACATGATGGTCAATAATGACTTCTATACAAACTATATGGGAATGAAAACACTGAAAGGTACACTGGAAGTGCTCGGTCGCATGGAGCATCCGGAAGTCTGGGCTACACAGGAGGAGTGCCGGCACTGGCAGGAGATCTCAGAGCATATGATCTTCCATGTTTCTGAGACCGGAGTCTTTGAGCAGCATGATGGATACTTCACCCTGCCGCATCTGGACATCCACAGTATACCCGTCAGTGAATTCCCGCTGTATGCACACTGGTCCTATGACCGGATCTATCGTACTGACATGATCAAACAGCCTTCGGTCCTTATGGTCATGTTCCTGTATCCCGGTGACTTCACAGATGCACAGGTGGCAGCAAACTATGACTTCTATGAGCCACGCTGTATTCATGAAAGCTCCCTTTCCCCTTCCGTACACTCCATTCTTGCGCAGCGTCTCGGCAGATCACAGGCTGCGTCCGGCTTCTTCCGGTTTGCCACACGGCTGGACCTGGACAACTATAACCGGAACACAGCCGAAGGTCTGCATCTGACCAGTATAACCGCAGCATGGGTGACGATCGTCTATGGTTTTGGCGGTCTCCACACCGAAGGCAGCACAGTCTGCCTCGATCCACATCTGCCGGAAGGCTGGACCCGGTACAGCTTTTCCTTTCTTGCGGGGGATGGCACGGTCCGTGCCGAAGTGGACGCCAGCGGATGCCGCCTGTGCATGCTTGCCGGAACCCATGCCTGCGTGAGGGTATCCGGCATCCTCACGGAGGTCCATGCATGAAAAGAGCACTGTTGTTTGTCCTGTGTTTCCTGTGCCTGATCCGTTCAGTTCCGGCCGAATCCATTCCGGAGACTGCTGCCGGATGCAGAGTATTCATCAACGGTACAGAAATCACCACTGTCTATGAAACGGCAGTCTGTCATCAGCGCTTCTGGAGTGCAGAGCCTGAGCTTTCCTCAACCCCGGTTGCCATTGCACCGCTGGATGCCCCGGGTGAGATTGAACTGGAGTTTTCCGGAGCCGATGTTCAGACTGCCGTGGTCCGCCCGCTGAGCCTGGGGATCGTGCCACAGGTCCGGGATGGGCATGTCTGCTTTCACGTAAATGAACCTGCCAACCTGACCGTGGAGTACAACGGGCAGGTAGCAGGAGCACTGCACCTGTTTCTGCATCCGCCGGTCTCGGACAGACCGGAGCCGGATGCGCCTCGTGTACGTTACTTCGGACCCGGGGTCTGGCGTGACCAGCTTCTGACCGTACGCAGCAATGAAACCATTTATCTGGATGAAGGCTGTGTGCTTTACGGTCAGATTTACTGCGGGCTCGGGCATGACTTCACGATTGCCGGACATGGCGTCCTTTGCGGCAGTATCTATGACCGGTATGAGGATACGCTGGTACCGGTTAACCTCTCCAACTGCAATAACTTTACCATTCGTGATATCACCATCCTGGATCCGTCGGCCTGGACATTCAACCTGCTGAAATGCAGGGATGCGGTGATCGACAATGTCAAGATCGTGTCCGCACGCAGTAACAGTGATGGGTTCACTTTCCAGAACTGTCAGAATATCCTTGTACGCAACAGTTTTGTGCGATCCTGGGATGACAGCCTTGTCATCAAGGGATACGGTGGCGACTCCGGCGGGATTACATTTGACGGCTGCACACTCTGGACTGACCTCGCTCAGAGCTGTGAAATCGGATATGAAACACGTGCTCGCTTCATTGAGGATATCACGTTCCGAAACATTACCGTGCTGCATGCATTCCATAAACCGGTCATCTCCATACATAACAGCGATCATGCCTGTGTGCGGAATATACTCTTCGAGCATATCACGGTCGAGGATGCACAGCTGGGGGAAGGCGACGGTACACCATACCTGATTGAGCTGAGCACAAGCGAGTCCCAGTGGTCAGCCACAGCCAGACGCGGAACCATTGACCATGTGGAAATCTCGGATGTCCGGGTACTTTCCGGCCGGAAGCCCGGCATCCGGATCTGGGCCAGGGATGAAACCAGTCCCATTGACCATGTTCATATTCACGACCTGGTCATACTCGGCGAAGCGATCACCGGGTTTGATCAGCTGGAATCCGTTCTGAGCCCGTGGAACGGAGCAGACATCGGCTTTACTGACTGAGCCATGCGCACTGACAAGTCATGCGCAGCCAGTGCAAGAAATACTCATTGACACCTGTTCCCCGTGCAGCTATGCTCAATTTAATGACAGATTCCGTTTCTCACCCTGCCGGCATCCAACTTATATCTGCTCTGCTGTACACGCCTGCCGGAATGAGTACACTGTCACACAACCTAAAACACAGGGAAGGAGTATGGGCAGTACGTATCACACTGCTGCCCTGTCACAATCCATGAAGAAAACCTGGCCGCTGGATGTCTCCGTTTCTTTTGACCCCTATGCCGGCGAACCGGATCGTGATGGAATCCAGGGGTATGAAATCATGCCCGACGGGCGTGTGCATTTCCGGATTCTGGCACCCGACGCGCATAGTGTTCTGATCGACCGGTTCGGGCAGCATTTCGTACTCGAACAACAGGCAGACCTCGCCTGGGAAGGTACGTTCGACCTTGGACAGGGCTTCCTGTACTTTTTCCTGAAAATCGATGGTGCCGATGTGCTCTGTCCTTACCTGCCGATCGGGTATGGCTGCTGCAGGCCCATGAATTTCGTGGATGTCCCGGTCGCGGACATGGCTGGCTGGGATGCCCTGGAAGGCATACCGCACGGGACTGTAACAAGGCATCTCTATCCATCCTCTGTGACAGGCAGGCAGGAAGTATGCCTGGTCTATGCACCACCGGATTATCAGCCGGATATCCCCTATCCTGTCCTGTACCTGCAGCACGGGTACGGCGAAAATGAAACCGGGTGGATCTTTCAGGGGCATGCCGGACGGATTGCCGATCGTCTTCTTGCAGAGCATGCCATGCAGCCCATGCTCATTGTCATGGGCAATGGTATGGTATCCGGCACTTCCGGGCATGACCGGATGCTGTTCCCCAGAATACTGGTCCAGGACCTGATCCCGTATATCGAATCACACTACTGTGTATTTACGGACTCCGCGCACCGGGCTATGGCCGGGCTGAGCATGGGCAGCTATCAGACAAGCATCGTCACACTTTCACATCCGGAGCTGTTTGATTACGCAGGAATATTCAGCGGGTTTATCCGCTCACCCCATGGCATGAACGCCTCAAATGACCACCTGAAACTTCTGGATGACCCGGAACGGTTCAATGCTGAATTCCGTCTGTTTTACCGTGCCATGGGCACTGAAGATACTTTCTGGTCCAGTTTTGCGCAGGACGATGCATACCTGGCAGAACGTGCACTGAACATAGTCCGTGAGACATTCCCCGGTGGCCATGACTGGACCGTCTGGCGGCGATGCCTGCGCTCTTTCCTTCCCAGGCTCTTCCGCTTCTGACCT
>ONWQ01000298.1 GCA_900321565.1 uncultured Eubacteriales bacterium | reverse complement strand
GCCTCAGGGTTGAGCTGAAATAGAAGGGAGTCGAAATTATGCGTCTGATTATACCGAAAGATTATAATCCTGTTCTGAACCTGCGTGATACTGAGATCGCAATCAAGCTCGTGAAAGACTTTTTTGAGACTGAGCTGGCAAAGGCACTGAACCTGACCCGTGTATCGGCTCCGATTATGGTCAGTCCGGAATCCGGCCTGAATGATAACCTGAATGGTGTGGAAAGACCGGTAGCTTTTGATGTTCTGGAAACGGGCAAAAATGTTGAGATTGTACATTCTCTGGCCAAGTGGAAGCGTCAGGCTCTGAAAAACTATGGGTTTCATGAGGGTGAAGGCCTGTATACGGATATGAACGCAATCCGGCGGGATGAAATCACAGATAATATTCATTCGATTTTTGTAGACCAGTGGGACTGGGAACGCATTCTGGGGCCTGACGAACGGAATGTGGAAACACTGAAAAAAATCGTGAGAATGATTTATCTGACGCTCCGGAAAACAGAAGGGTTTGTCTGTGCGCACTATCCGTTTATCAAGCCGGAACTGCCGGATGATATCACGTTTGTCAGTACCCAGGAACTGGAGGACGCATACCCGACACTGAGTCCGAAGGAACGGGAGTATCGTGCGGTCCGGCGCTATGGTGCCGTTTTCATCATGGGCATTGGCGGAAAGCTGCGCAGCGGTATCATGCATGACGGGCGTGCACCGGACTATGATGACTGGGCTCTCAATGGCGATATTCTTTTGTATGATCCGCTGCTGGATATTGCTCTTGAAGTCAGTTCCATGGGCATCCGAGTGAATCCTGAGGTGCTGCTGCGCCAGCTTAAGGAACGCGGCTGTGAGGAACGGGCAGAGCTGCCGTTCCAGAAAGCTCTGCTGAATGGTGAACTGCCGCAGACAATCGGCGGCGGGATCGGTCAGAGCCGCATGTGCGTTTATCTGCTGCGCAAGGCACACGTTGGTGAAGTACAGGCATCCATGTGGCCCGATGATGTTGTGGAAGCGTGCAAAAAAGCGAATATTCATCTGCTGTGACAGAAAAACGGTGCCTGCATTCGTGGAAGAATGCAGGCACCGTTTTATTTCCCGGGCTCAGAACCGGCCGGGCCGGTTTCTGTTTTCTTTGACGAGGGCATCCAGCGCGCATGCAGATAGCGTGTCAGGATATATATGTTCCGTTTGATGGTCCGGCGATAATTGCCTTCCCACAGAGTAACAGCGACGGTTGCCACCATGGGCCCGGCCATCATGCCAAGTATGCCGCCGAACTTAAGCCCGGCAAACATGCCCATGAGCCCGAGGAGCGGTGCGACACCCGTGCTGTGTGCAAGCAGCTTGGGTTCGGTCAGGCGGCGGATCAGGAGCAGTCCGTAAAAAAGTCCGAGTGCCTGAAAGCCTGAATCCGGATGCCCGGAAAGAAAGGCAATGATCCCCCATGGAATATAAATCGTTCCATTTCCGACCACGGGCAGGAATTCAAGGATGGCTGCGGCTATGGAAATCAGTATGGCATACTTGTAGCCGAAGAGACTCCAGTAGATGGACCCGACCACAAGCGAGAGCAGTGCATAGACCAGTTGCATATGCAGCCATCCCATCAATCCGGTCATGGCAGAACTCGTGAGCTGGCCGGTGGATGTTTCCGGGTCTCCGATCATGCCCTGATGGAATCGCCTGAGGAGTGAATCATAATCCTTGGCAATGAAATACACGCCAAAAATCAGGAAGTTTGCATACAGGAAAATATAGGGGATACTGGATGCCCAGTTGACGGTCCGGCTGAGCATGACTCCGGCCCATGAAGTGACCTGGGTGGAGATCCAGGTAAGGGCAGAGTCAGAGATGGACTGTACGTGGAATACGTCGGCCTGTGAGAAATTCCTGAAGTGTGAGAGCAGTGTGGAAATAGCTTCCGTGACCAGTGTGGAAGCCTGCCGGAGCAGTTCGGGTGAGTGATTGAGCAGATCAAGAATCTGATTTATGCCAAAGGAGGCGAACCACACGACCAGTACAGCCAGGAACAGAAGCAGGAGTACGACCGGCACCAGGACAGCCAGTGCGTGTTTCAGGTGCAGTCTGCGTTCCAGCCAGCGTGTCACCGGCTGGAGCATGGCGGCCAGAGGAAAGGATATAATAAACGGTGAAAGATAGTTCCATATTGCAGGAAGAAAAAGCCACATCAGCAGGACCACGAACAGTCCGCCGATCAGATAAGCGCTTAACTGTTCGAAAGCCTTACGCTCTTCCGAAATTCTGGGCGTCATGAATCTCACCGCCTTCTGTAATGGGTGTATCAGAAAAAGGTCCGAACAGGTCTGAAGGAAGGTCTGCCCGGTTCGGCATCTGCCAGAGTGTAGGATTGATCGGTCCGGGAAGACTGGTTTTCTGATAGATACCGAAATGGATCGGTTTGCCTTCAGCCATGAACCGCGCTTCGTGCTCGGTTATATAGTTGGGTGTGTACCCGGATGCATGCAGGTCGTCTGTACGGAACAGAGGACGGAAACCGCATACATGAAAGTATACCTGAGAATCAAGCCAGAGTTCCGGGTCGTCCGTTTTAAAGTGAATCTCAGCATGATCGGCCATGAACTCACGGTACTGCATCAGTTCCCGCGGGTGCGTCAGCCGCCTTTTTTCATGCCTGCGTTTCGGCCAGGGATTGCTGAATGAGAGGATGATTCGCTCGAGCTGATCTTCCGGGCCAAAAAACATGTTCGCTCGTGCGAGGTCGCAGCGGCTTAGCAGTGCATTCCGGATCGGTTCACCCTGAAACGCAGCTTCAAGATTCCGCCGGGCATCTCCGAGTACATCCGGTGAAATGTCCATGGCAATAAAATTGAACTCCGGATGATTCCGGATCATCTGAGCTGTGGAGACGCCCTTTCCGCATCCGAATTCAGCACACAGCGGGCGGGCAACCGGGAACTGTTCCTGCCAGTGATTGCGCACGGTCTGCGGGTCAGCAATAAAATACGGACAGGCGTCAAGCTCAGGACGTGCCCATTTTTTCTTCCGCATGTGCATGATGCGAGCCTCCTCTTTATGACATAACAAGGAGTGTACTGTCTGCGCGCAGGTGTGTCAAGCGACGGGAGAAAAGGTACACCGTACAAAATTCTTATTCTGTTCATATTCAGCTTGCATTTACCTGCTAATTTGTGAGATGGGAAGGAGGATGAACATGATTGAATTTCAGCATGTTTCAAAACACTTTGGGCATGTGCAGGCTGTGAATGACGTATCCTTCTCTGCGTCAGGCGGCCAGGTAATCGGACTTCTGGGTGTTAATGGTGCTGGAAAAAGCACGATTCTGAATATGATGACGGGCTGCATGCCACCGTCGTCCGGCTGCGTCCGGATTGATGGTATGGACATGTTCCGTTCCGGGAGTGCGTGCCGGCGTAAACTCGGATACCTGCCGGAACAGTCACCGCTGTACCCTGAAATGACAGTACAGGAATACCTGACTTTCGTATGCAGGCTCAGGGAAGTCCAGAAGACGGCAATCCCGGGGCATGTGCAGGAGATCATGCATTTATGTGGTCTTGAGGATGTACGGAACCGGTTGCTGGGCCAGCTTTCCAGAGGCTACGGACAGCGCGCGGGGATTGCACAGGCACTGTGCGGAACACCGGAGGTACTGGTCCTGGATGAGCCCACGGTGGGGCTGGACCCCAGACAGGTCGTCGAGATCCGTCAGCTGATTCATGCACTTGGCAGTACGCATACGGTGATTTTTTCAACACATGTGCTTTCTGAAGCCCAGGCGTTATGTTCCCGGGTCCTGATTGTGCATCATGGCAGGCTTGTTAGCGATGTTTCACTGACCGGGGAAACCGGCAGGAAGACTGTGCATGTGTTTTCTGCCTGCATTGCAGGCAACCGGGAACAGGTTTTACCGGCAGTACGCAGTCTTCCGTCCGTTATACGGGTGTCTGAAGAACCGGGCAGCCGGGATGGGCAGGTGCTGATCAGCCTTGAAACCAGTGACGAAGATGAAGGTATGAATCTGCGCAAGGCATTGTTCCGTCTGCTCGGAGCGATGGATACACCACTGCTGCTCCTGGAAAAGAAGCGGCATCTGCTGGAAGATCTGTTTCTGAAGGCAACAAAGGAGGACATGGAAGAATGACAGCGATTTTCCGACGTGAGCTGCAGGGATATTTCCATACAGCTGTCGGTTATGTTTTCGTGGGTGTTTTCCTGACCATGTCCGGTGTATTGTTTGCGCTTAATAATCTGATCCCGAGGTCCGGGGATATTCCGACACTGATCGGTCAGATGAGCTATCTCTGGATGCTGCTGTGCCCGGTTCTGACCATGCGTCTTATGCCTGGCACAGGTGATCAGGGAACAGAAAAACTGCTTTTGTCCAGTCCTGTGTCCCTTATGGGTATTCTGGCAGGCAAGTATCTTGCAGCGCTCCTCGTCCTGCTCCAGACTGTGCTGCTGACACTGATCTTCCCGGGCATTGTGGCAATCTATGGGACTGTCTATCCTGAAGAACTCCTGGTCGGGTATGTCGGGCTGACTCTGGAAGGAAGCGCATTCCTGGCCATGGACCTGTTCGTGGCTTCACTGTGCAGGGGGCCGGTGCTTGCATACCTGGCGGCGTTTTTCGTGAATTTCTCAGCATGGCTTCTGGACCTGTGGGCACTCTCGGTGAATGGGCGGCTGGCAGGCATACTGGACTTTGTAAGTCTGTATACCCGGAATGAACCGTTTCTGATGGGCCAGCTGTCGGTTGCCAGTATGTTCTTTGATGTGTCGTTTGCAGTCTTCTTTCTGTTACTGACCCTGTATCGTCTGGACCTGAAGCGGAGAAGAGGCATATGAACATGAAAAAGAATCAACGTGCCAGAATGGCATTCCGCCAGCGTTTCAGTGCAATTCCGGTGCTGGTGCTTGTGATGGCCTGCCTGCTGACAGCTGCCTGCTGCCTGCTGGATGAACTGGAGACTCGGAACGGTTGGCGGCAGGATTATTCCTTCAATCATATAACAACCTGGAGTGATGCAACGCGGGAAGCCGTGAGCCAGCTGCCATACCCGGTTCATATATACGTGCTTGCATCCGGGAGTGAAGAGGATGCACCGCTCATGGAACTGCTGGCGCGGTATACTGCAGCGTCGGACCTGATTCAGGTGGAGAGCGTCGATCCTTCACTGAACCCGGGACTGCTGACCCGATTCAGTACAGAAGGGACCGGGATCGCGTCGGACTCAGTGATTGTATCCTGTGAGACGACGGACCGGTACCGGGTTCTTTCTGCGGAGGACTTTGTGAACTATGGGTTTGATATGGATCAGGGGATCTATCAGATTGAAGGGCTGAGCTATGAGAATGCTCTGACGAATGCCATAGTGGATGTTACCCGTGATGATATTCCGCGGATTGTGATCATTCAGGGGCATGGAGAACTCGACGAAGCCGGGACTGCGGTGCTGGCAGACCTTCTGAGCCGGAATCACTATGAGGTGGTATACAGCTCTCTGCAGAGCAGTCAGCTTACACTCGAAGCGGATGATGTGGTTTTTCTGCTCTCTCCTGTGCTTGACCTGCTGGATCAGGAAGCGGAAACACTCAGACAGTTCCTGAATGCAGGCGGGCGGATGCTGTTTACATGTGACTATACCGATCCGATCCATGACATGCCGCATGTGCAGGAACTGATGCGCTATTTCGGGTTCCATCCGATGGACGGGATCGTGATTGCCTCTGCGGATGAACCGGACAGCTGTTATGATGGCAGGCAGCTGTTCCTGATTCCGAATATGTATACATCCGCGCTCACGGAGTCCATGGTGGAAGCCCGGGAAACAACACTGATCCTGGCCGGCGCACGGGCGTTTGAAATGCCGGAGGAGAATGACCGAGACCTGAGTGTGGAACTGGTTCTATCATCCACGGCACGCGCTTACCTGCGCAGTCTGGACGGAGATCTGTCCACACTTGATCAGCTGGAAGGGGACCAGATGGGTCCGTTTGCCCTGTGCCTGACAGGGGAGCGGATGACAGAAGCCGGGGAACTGACCAAGGGCATGATCCTTGGTTGCTCGACGGTCCTCACCAGTGCTGAACTGTATGCAATGACGGATGCTCAGTCTCTGATTCTCAATGCCTGCAGGTATCTGTCAGGCCGTGAAGTCAGCGCTGTGGCAATACCGGCCCGCAATGCCATGCGGCCCATGCTTTCCGCACGTGGACATCTGCTGGGATGGCTGATTCTTGCCGCTGTCCCGCTGACTGTAACCGTGACCGCACTTCTGGTTCTGGTACCCCGGAACAGAAGAGTGCAGGAATCGCAGCGGCAGAGGACATCCGGTACAACTCGCGGTACATGAATTTCTTGCTACTCAAAAACATTTGTGGTACAATGATAATAGAAAAACCGGCACTGACCGGACGTGACAGTCGCAAAGGAGGCACTTATATGGCAAAGACAGGCATGGTCATCACCATCGGAAGACAGTATGGTTCTGGTGGACGGGAAATCGGAAGAAAACTGGCAAGTAAGCTTGAAATTCCGTATTATGACAAGGAGCTGCTGTCGGAGGCTGCAAAGGATAGCGGAATTTGCGAAGAACTGTTTGAGAATCATGATGAGAAGCCGACCCGTTCCTATCTGTTCTCACTGGTGACCGGAATTCAGCCACACGGTACAGTAGCCACATCCCCGTTGGATATGCCTCTGAACCACCGCATTTTCCTGGCGCAGTTTGATACGATCCGCAGGATCGCAGGGGAAGGCCCCTGCGTCGTAGTTGGCCGCTGTGCGGACTATGTGCTGCGGGATCAGAAGAATGTACTGCGTGTTTTCCTGAAGGCTGATATGGAACACAGGAAAGCGCGTGCTCTGGAACGCGGTGCAGACCCTATGAAAGTTGAGGAATTTGTCCGCAAGCAGGACAAGCAGCGCGCAGCATACTATAATTATTATGCCACAACGAACTGGGGCGACATTAATAATTATGATCTGTCGGTGGATACCGGCCTGCTGGGATACGACGGCACGGTGGAACTGCTGATTTCCTATATCAAAATTCGGGAAGCGGCTCTGGGAGCGAATAAGGCATGAGAGGGCGTCGTTTGCTGACGTTGTGCTGTCTGTGCATGTTCCTGTGCTGCCCGGGCAGGGCTGAACTCGTCTGGCCGGAAAGCGTCATTCAGACAACTCCGGCTCTCGTGGAGTATATTGAACAGGTGAACCTTGCACTGAGACGTGCCGGATCCAGGGAGATCAACTCATACTTTGAATGCTATGAGAGTTTTGCAACCCTGGGGATTACACAGATGGATATGGCGGACAGTGCAGAAGATGTGGAAATCATACTTCAGATGCATGACGGCATTCTGGATCAGGCGGAGATCCGGACCTGCAATCTCGATGAAATGCCGCTGCTGGTTGCAGCCATGGCGGCGATTGCTTCCGGTGAACCATGGGATACGGACCTGAAGCCGTACCTTGGGTATCCGCAGGCACTGCTGAAACAGATCCGGGATAATCCGACGACCACAATCACTCCGGAAACGGTTCCGGACAAGGGTGACCAGCTCAGAATTTATGGCTTTTATGAACCGAATGCCTTGGGTGATGGCACGAACTGGGCCGGGGCGGTACTGGTCTTCCCGCGCAAGGATGACTACCAGCCGGGAATCATGGTTACACCGCCGCCGGAAACCTCGCATGAGACGGTACATGACGGCAGTGATGATGATGCGGACTATACACCGTACGATGATGGTACACACCTGGAAGTGTTTGTAACTGCGACACCGGAACCGGACTCGGCTGCGGCTGAGAGTTTCTGAAATGAACCATGAAGGGCGGGGAAACCTGCCTTTTTTCAATGCTTGACGCTGGCTCTGAAAACGCATATAATCGACGCTAGTTGTGCCTGCAGAAAGAAAGGAGTGATCAGTATGCGACGATATTGGCATGCCCTGTTTGCGTTCCTGTGCGTTACACTGATGCTCCTTATGGGGCGCTCACTGGTCCGAGGCCCGGAAGTCGTGGAAAAACACGGGGACGGTCAGACCATGCTGACGCATACTGCGATCCTGTGCATGGAACGGACAGCAGATACCGGTAACCTGCAGACTCAGACAACGGAACTGGGAACACGACACGTTCTGTTTTCGAGGTTGCAGTCCACCGGCCTGAATCAGAGAGTTCTGACAGACCGGAACGGGTATCCGATCCGTGGAAAAACCTGGCATGAAGCAGTCTATCTGGTTTGCAGGCAGGAAGTTGTTCCTGGATAGCCGGACAGTGGTCCCATCATGACTGTGTAGAATAAAACATGGAGGATGAATGCGATATGACCAAAAGAAATCGCCGCCCCAGCAAGACCAAAGCTGCGATCGTGCTTTGCATTCTGCTGGTACTGACTGTATGCGGAAGCGTACTTGGTGCTTCCGGTATGAAACTGGATGGCCGTGGGCTGTATAAACTGCTCCCGTGGCTGCCTTCAACCCAGGCAGAAAAGTGGCCGGACAGCCTGAGCCTGGGCCTGGACCTGCGTGGTGGCGTATATGTGGAGTATTCTGCTGAAAAGCCTGAGGACATCGAAGGCAGTTTTGATGCTCTGATGGATGGCACTATTGGCGTGATTCAGCAGCGTCTGACCGACAAGGGATACCCGGAAAGCACGGTCCAGAAGATCAATAACGGAACCGGCATCCGTGTGGAAATCCCGGATGTCACAGACCCGCAGGCAGTGCTGGATCTGATCGGCACGCCGGCTGAACTCTCTTTCCGGGATCCTTCCGGGAATGAATTCATGACCGGTAAGATGGTGCAGACCGCTACTTATCTGTATGCCGATGGCGATCACCAGGTGGCGTTCACACTGAACAAGGAAGGTGCTGCACTGTTCGCTGATATGACGGCCAAGCATATTGGTGAGACACTGTCCATTTATCTGGACAATGAGCTTCTGATTGCTCCGCGCGTACAGTCTGCTATTCCCAACGGCAGTGGTGTGATTAATGGTATGGGTACGGAAGAACGTGCAAAGACGATTGCTGCACAGATTCAGTCCGGTGCTCTGCCGCTTGTCCTGACTCAGCAGAAGGTGGACACTGTGTCCGCAACCCTGGGCGATGAAGCACTCTCTACCTCAATCCGTGCAGCCATAATCGGTATTCTGCTGGTCATGCTGTTCATGATTATCCGGTATCGTGTCAATGGCATTGTGGCTTCCTGGGCACTGCTGATTTATATTGTGCTTCTGTTCTTCTTCATTGCTGTGATTCCGGGTATCCAGCTGACTCTGCCTGGTCTGGCCGGTGTTGTCCTTGGTATTGGTATGGCAGTGGATGCCAATGTCATTATCTATGAACGCTTTAATGAAGAAATGCGTGCCGGTCGTCCCGCACGCGCTGCGGTACGTGCAGGCTTCAAGAATGCCATGAGTGCAATTCTTGACTCGAACATCACCACACTGATTGCAGCTGTCGTGCTGCTGATCTATGGCACGGGTTCTGTCCAGGGCTTTGCGAAGACACTGCTTCTGGGCGTCATCGTTTCCATGTTCACAGCAGTTGTGATCACACGTCTACTGATGACGAACTTTGTTGGCCTGGGCCTGAATGATATCAAGCTGTATTGCTCAGCCAAGGCAAAGGAGGAGCAGAAATGAAGATTAAGAATCGTTCCAGGATTTGCCTGACCGTTTCCGTATGTATCTTCGTCCTTGCTTTGATTCTGACGCTGTTTGGCCATGGAATCAATCAGGGAATTGATTTTGCAGGCGGCCTTTCCATGCAGTATGACCTGGGCAAGTCTGTGACCCAGACTGAAGTTGAAGCCGTGCTGGCTGAGATGGGCGTAGAGTCCAATGTGTCTGTACAGGGTGCGGAACATAATGAAGTGAATATCCGTATCAAGGATATCAATACAGAAGATGTTCAGGCGATCCAGCAGAAGTTTGAAGAAAAGATCAAGGAACTGTATCCTGATACCGTGCAGAGCGGCGAAGTCAACTATGTTGGCCCCGTGGCCGGCAAGACATTGCTGAGCAATGCATTCTGGTCTGTTCTGATCGCCAGTGCTCTGATGCTGGTGTATATTGCCATCCGCTTTGACCTCTCCAGTGGTCTGGCGGCTGTGCTCGGCCTGATCCATGATGTGTTCATGATGCTGGCTTTCATGGTCCTCCTGCGCTCGATCATTCAGATGAATTCCACCTTTATCGCAGCCATGCTGACGATCGTCGGATATTCCATCAATAATACCATCGTGATTTTTGACCGCATTCGTGAGAACATGAAGAAAACACCGGGCGAGAACCGTGTGGAGATTGTCAACCGTTCAGTCAAGGAATGCCTTGGCCGTACGCTGAATACAACCATTACCACACTGATCACGATTGTTGCTCTGTATATTCT
>ONWQ01000297.1 GCA_900321565.1 uncultured Eubacteriales bacterium | reverse complement strand
GCATCCCCGTCATAGGCAAACCCGACGTCCATATGATTGTTCACCACATACTGCTGCAGGCCCTCGATATGCGTGGATCCGGCATTCTCATTGATGTTCAGTCCGTTCGGGTCCGCATTGATCACGTATGTCTTGGCACCCAGCGCGTCAAACACACGCCTGGCCACATCCCAGGTCGATCCGTTGGCGCAGTCCAGGGCAATCCGCATCCCGCGGAACGAATACATCCCCAGGGAGATCAGGTATCCGATATACCGGTTCCGCCCGGACACATAGTCCACACTGCGTCCGATCCTGTCCCGGGTAGCCAGAGGCAGTTCTTTCCATTCCTTGCCAAAGGCGACCAGATGGTCATCCAGGAAATCCTCGATCAGCGCAATGGTCTTGTCGTCCATTTTCTCGCCATGGCTGTTGATCAGCTTGATCCCGTTGTCATAGTAGGGATTATGGCTTGCCGAGATCATGATGCCGCAGTCAAAGTCATCCACACGCGCAATGTAAGCCACGGAAGGTGTAGTGGTCACATGCATGATGCAGGCTTCTGCACCGGAAGCAGTCAGTCCGCCCACCAGAGAATACTCCAGCATATAGCTTGACAGACGTGTATCCTTTCCGATCACCACACGCGGCATACGCTCATCCCCGCGCTGGCGCCGCATTTCACCGTAATACCATCCCAGGAACCTTCCGATCTTATAGGCATGGTCTGCCGTCAGGCCCTTATTCGCTTCACCACGGAACCCATCCGTGCCAAAATAACGTCCCATCTCATCTTCCTCCGTATTATGCTTCTCTCTGCAGGGCAATCTCACCCTGATGCTTGTAAATACTGTCTGCAGGCACGACGCCGCGCACACAGGAAAGCGGATACACACGACTGCGCCGGCCGATCACAGTCCCCGGATTCAGTACTGAATTGCACCCGACTTCCACATGGTCGCCCAGGAATGCACCGGTCTTCTTCAGTCCGGTTTTCACGTCTTCCCCAACACCATGGATCACAACCAGTGTTTTGTCCGATTTCACATTGGAAGTAATGGAGCCGGCTCCCATATGCGCATAAAACCCAAGAATACTGTCCCCGACATAATTGTAATGCGGAACCTGCACATGATTGAAAAGAATCACATTTTTCAGTTCCACGGAATTCCCAACCACACAGTCCTCTCCGACCAGGGCAGAACCCCGGATGAATGCACCATGCCGCACTTCCGTCCTTGCTCCGATGATTGCAGGCGCACCCAGATACGCTGTCGGCGCAACCGTGGCCGTGGTATGCACAAACACACCCGGTGATACCTCTTCAAAATCCGGTCCCAGTGTTTTCTGCAGTGACAGGATCATATCCTTGATCCCGCCCAGTGCTTCCCAGGGATACACGAATGCAGACAGGTATTCTCCGGCCATGCTTTCCTCGAGTGTATACAGATCTCTGATCGTATCCATAAAAATGAATCCTCACTTCAGGTAGGCTGTGTCAAGCACGCTGTCGTATCATACATCGGTTCATGGAAAAAAACAAGATTGGTATCATACAACTTCCATTTTTTCATCATACACGCATCAGGATCCACGTCATGAATGTAAAAAACATATGCATTTATGGAGAGTTTCTTCAGGAGAGCTTCACAGTTCCTTCATTTTCAGTTCTCGTCCCTTCCATATTTTCCGCCTATCATGAGCATGCCGGAACCAAACCGGCAGCATAATCAGGAGGTGAAAGCCATGAAAGCTCAACCCACAGCCCGCAGCATCCTGAAGCGGCTGCTCATCGATATTCTTCTGACCGGGATTGCCCTGGTCATCTTTGCACTCTTTCATCACGTTCTGCCACGTCAGATGACGAGCATCGGAACCGTGATCGAGAACCCTTACAAACGTCCTGCAGAAACTGAGAACAGCTCATTCCTGCAACTGCCGGACGACAGCATGCTTCTGGCTGCCTCCGGCACCACCGGCGATGTGCTCTTCTCTGACGGGACGGTGCTGAGCGCATCCTCCGGAAAATCCCGTCCGGGCTCCTCCCAGCAGAACCGGAGCCGTCAGAACAGTGGAGGCAACAGCAAGGGCGGGAGCGCTCTTGATGAAACATCAACCGAAGCAGAAGATTCAGCAGATGCCGAAGACAGTACGCCCATATGGGAAAAGTTTGAGGACCGCTTTACCGACGAAATTATTATCACTGACACCAGTTATACCAGCCCTGACATTTCCATCACGGTATCTGAGGAAACCCTCCAGAACGGCCAGATCACGTACTACCTTGCAGATATTTACCTCCGGGATGTCACCTGTTTCCAGTCCGTACTCGCTGGCGACACCTATGGCAAGGGATTCCGGGATTCCATTCCGGATATGGCCACCCTGTCCAATGCCCTGATCGCGATTAACGGTGACTATTACGGGAATACCTCAGAAGGCGTTGTCATCCGAAACGGAGTCATCTACCGTGCCAATCCCACAAACTGCGATGTCTGTGTCCTGTATTATGACGGCAGCATGCGGGTTATGCCCGGTTCGGCTTTCTCTGTCGAGGACGCCATTGCACAAGGCGCATGGCAGGCATGGACCTTCGGACCGGCACTTCTGGACACAGACGGAAACGTTCTTACCGATTTTGACTCCACCGGCCGGATCATCGCAGCCAATCCGAGAACCGCCATTGGCTACTATGAAAAAGGTCATTACTGCATGGTCGTGGTAGACGGCCGCGGTGATTCCGCAGGCATTACCCTGCCTGACCTGTCCCAGCTGTTTTATGATCTGGGCTGCACAGCAGCCTATAACCTGGATGGCGGCAATTCATCCGTCATGGTCTGGCAGCAGGATGTAGTAAACCAGCCCTCCGGCGGCGGACGTGAGTCCAGTGATGCACTTCTGATTACCGAGGTGACACAGTATGAATAAATTCCGAAACCTTCTGGATCATCTGCTGATTATACTCAGCCTGATGTTCCTGGTCTTCCTGATCCTGGACCAGTTTAATCCCATGATGAATTTTGTACAGAATTCAATTTCCCAGGTACTCCTAGCCGTGCTCTGCTGCAGTGCCATTGCCCGCAGCATCCTCGCCTGGACCCGCCTGGCATCCTGAGGAGGGATTTCCATGAAATCAAATCGCAGAATACTCAGCATCCTGTGTATCCTGATGACTCTTGCCATGCTGTCCATGTCAGTCCTTGCCGGTGCAGCGGATACCATGTTCGTTCAGCTTCCGGATCTCTCTTCATATTATAAGGACAAAGATATCGATGACACATTTGAAGACGATAAGGCAGTGCACATTGTCCTGACCGGCACGGACTGGCTGGCTGACAACGAGAACGGCTTCAGCTGTGAGGACCAGGTCCTGACCATTACCACCAAAGGGACATATGTCCTCAGCGGCACCTGGAACGGCCAGATCCGGGTCCAGGTACCCGAAGAAGACAAGGTTCATCTGATCCTGAACGGTGTCACTGTTGAGAGTCCGGAAGGCCCGGCCATTCTCGAACTCACCTCCGACAAGCTCATTGTCACCGTGCAGGAAGGTACGGAAAACACACTCGTCTGCAGGACTGCGGTCACTGATGATGACGACACCATCGGCGGTGCGCTTTACGCAGAGGACGATCTGTCCATCAATGGAACCGGCATTCTCAATGCAGTCAGTGAGGTCGCACACGGCATTCAGTCCAAGGCAGACCTGATCCTTTCCGGGGCTACACTCAACGTAACCAGCGCCAAGGACGGGATCCGCGGTCGGAATTCAGTCCTGATTCTCTCAGGCACGCTCAATATCGCTGCTCAGGGTGACGGTATCTGCAGCACACGTACAGATAAGGAAGGCAAGGGGTATGTCATCCTTGCCGGCGGTACGGTCCGGATCACCACCGGGAGCGGTGCCGGTGAAGTCACAGCTTCCCCGGAAAACCAGAACCGGAACCGCGGCATGAATACAAAGACGAGCAGTTCAGAAAGCGATGTATCTCAGAAAGGGATCAAGGCAGCGACCGATCTTTATGTCCTGGACGGTACACTGACCCTGAACTG
>ONWQ01000296.1 GCA_900321565.1 uncultured Eubacteriales bacterium | reverse complement strand
TTGCTGAGCCTGGTACTGCTCTTTACCATGCTCTGCCCTGTACTGGCAGAGGAAGAGGATGAAGAAGGAGAAGAGGTCTCGGCAGAACTTCTGCAGGAATCCATGGAACTGGATGCCATTGATGATGACGAGGTCGTCTATGTTTCCGGACCGACCTATCATGAGCCGGACGCGGGCGAGTTCACCACGTCCTCCCCTGCTGTCTATACAGCCAAGACGATCAATAACTGCGTGATCTATCTGGACCGGTCCATTGAGTCCACACGCATTGTGTCCAAGGATGTAAGCCAGAGAGTGGATGTCCTGTCTGTGGGCGTGGTCTGGTGCGTGGTGCGCCATGACGGAAGAATCGGGTATATCAAGCGGGACAAGCTGACCGCTGTGGAAGCACTGGACCCGGTGCATACCCCGCCCTACGGCGTGCTCAAGTCCACCTATATTGCGACCACGGCCGCACCGTGCCATATTTACAAGTCCATGAGCACA
This sequence comes from uncultured Eubacteriales bacterium, assembly GCA_900321565.1. GTDB lineage: Bacteria > Bacillota > Clostridia > Christensenellales > Aristaeellaceae > UBA2943. The sequence goes on along the minus strand of ONWQ01000296.1, from coordinate 4,131 downwards.
TCGGATGCGACCTGGGTGGTGCTCAATCCCGGGAGCAAGATCAGCCTGTGGAAGATTGTGGACGGCTGGGGCATTGTGATCTACATGCGCAATTATGGATACATTCCCATGCAGGAACTCACTGCTCTGACCCCGGTTTCCCAGACAGACACGCCGATCCGCGCGGATGCGCCGATCGCGGCCTATACCTCGTTCTATAAGATGGCACAGACAGAGGCAAACGTCGGCCGGATCCATAATATCGGGAACGCTTCCGCACGCCTGTCCCGGGTGTATCAGCCGGGCGAGGAACTCAACTACAACAAGCAGATCGGACCGTTCACCAAGGGCAATGGATATCAGAAGGCACCCGTCCTGGTCAATGGTGAGACCGTGCTCGGTTCCGGCGGCGGTGTGTGCCAGGTCTCATCCACACTCTATAATGTGCTCCTGCAGCTGCCGCATGTGACGATCCTGCAGCGGCGCCCGCACGGGCCCGGTGGTGCGTCTTACCTGCCGCATGGTGTGGACGCGGCCTCAGGCGGCAAGAACCTGAATTTCCGTTTCCGGAATGATTACCCGTTCCCGATCCGGATCGAAGCGCAGAGTATGAGCGATGGCGCGCTGTTCATGGCCGTCTATCGCGCGGACATCACACTGACTGCTTCCAACTGAACTGCCGGAATGCCTGCAGTTCCTTGACGATCAGATAGGCATATGCTATACTCCGAATGTGTACCCGGAAGCCGGATCACGCAAGTTCAAAGATGGGAGAGACTGTCATGGAGAGAATTAAGACGCTCAATACCCGCAACCTGTGCGAAAGCGCAAAGAATGGTGGCTGCGGTGAATGCCAGACTTCTTGTCAGTCCGCATGCAAAACAAGCTGCGGCGTCGCCAATCAGCAGTGCGAAAAGGCAAATCAGTAAGTCACAAAAAGATGCCGCCCTACAGGCGGTTCTTTTTTTCTGTATGAGGAGGTTCTATGGTCCATCAATACCAGCTCAACGGATGCAATATTGTCATTGATACATGCTCGGGTTCGGTGCATGACGTGGATGAAGTCGCCTATGACATGATCGCCATGTTCCCCGAGCATACCGAGGAGGAGATCGTGCAGACGATGCTCACCCGGTATGCGGACCGTGAGGATGTCACACCGGAAGACCTGCACGCATGCTATGAAGACATTGTTACACTCAAACAGGCGGGCAAGCTGTTCACGGAGGACAATTATGCGGACATGGCCGGAACACTGAAGCAGCGTTCCGGGGATGTGGTCAAGGCACTGTGCCTGCATGTGGCACACACCTGCAATCTCAACTGTTCCTACTGTTTCGCCAGTCAGGGCCGGTTCCACGGCGAGCGTGCGCTCATGTCCTTTGAGGTCGGCAAGCAGGCACTGGATTACCTGATCGCGCACTCCGGCACACGGCATCACCTGGAAGTCGACTTTTTCGGCGGCGAACCGCTGATGAACTGGGACGTCGTGAAAAAGCTGGTGGCATACGCGCGCTCGGTGGAAAAGGCTGCGGGCAAGAAATTCCGTTTTACCCTGACCACCAATGGTATGCTCATTGATGATGATGTGATCGAGTTCGCGAACCGGGAAATGAGCAATGTTGTGCTTTCGCTGGACGGGCGCAAGGAAATCCATGACCGGCTGCGGGTGGACTATGCGGGACGCGGGTCCTATGACACCATTGTGCCCAAGTTCCAGAAGCTCGTGGAAGCACGCCATGGAAAGCAGTACTACATGCGCGGAACCTTCACGCACGCGAACCCGGACTTTACCAAGGATGTCTTTCATATGGCCGACCTGGGCTTTACGGAGCTGTCCATGGAGCCTGTGGTCTGTGCACCGGATGATCCGGCAGCCCTGACGGAAGAGGACATCGGGATTGTCAAGGAACAGTATGAGATCCTGGCCAGGGATATGCTGCGCCGGGAAGAGGAAGGGCATCCGATCACGTTCTATCATTATATGATTGATCTGGAAGCCGGGCCCTGCATCTATAAGCGGCTGAGCGGGTGCGGCAGCGGGACTGAGTATATGGCAGTCACACCCTGGGGGGACCTGTACCCGTGTCATCAGTTTGTCGGGGATGAAAAGTACCTGCTGGGGAATGTCTGGGACGGTGTGACGAACACAGAACTGCGTGAATCGTTCCGCGCCTGTAATGCGTATACACGCCCGGACTGCAAGGACTGCTGGGCCAGGCTCTACTGTTCCGGCGGGTGTGCAGCCAATGCATACCATGCCACCGGTTCCATCCAGGGCATTTATAAGCCCGGGTGCGAACTGTTCAGAAAACGAATCGAATGCGCCATTATGATGAAGGTCATGGAAGCCCGGCGCGGCTGACACAGTCATGTGGTGCATCCAGATCTAATCCATGAAAGGGGTAATCATTGAATGAAACGACTGTTACTCTGTTTACTGATGCTGTGCCTGCTCACGCTCGGCAGCACCGGGCTCGCTGAAGAACCGGCTACCCTGCCGTCTGTCGGAGACACCGTGCACGGGTTCACGGTCCGTGAAATCCGTGAAGCACCTTTCGTTGGTGCACAGATCCTGCTTTTTGAGCACGAGGCTACAGGCGCACACCTGATGTATATCGCCAATGCGGATACGAACCGGGTCTTTGACCTGACATTCCTCACCCGGCCCATTGACAATACGGGACTGCCGCACGTGTTTGAGCATGCCACACTGGGCGGTTCTGAGAAGTATCCGTCCAAGTCCCTGTTCTTTAACCTGAGCTACCAGACCTATAATACGTTCATGAATGCCATGACCATGAGCACGCTGACCACGTATCCGGTCGCCTCGCTCTCGGAAGCACAGCTGCTGAAGTATGCAGACTTCTATACCGATTCCTGTCTGCATCCGATGATCATGACGGATGAAAGCATTTACCGTGAGGAAGCCTGGCGCTATCGCATGGGGTCCATGGATGAGGACCTGACCATGGAAGGCACGGTCTACTCGGAAATGCTCGGCGCCATGACCCTGGAACGCAGTGCATCCCAGAATGCGTACCGGGCTGCTTTCCCGGGCTCCTTTGTGGGATACAATTTTGGCGGGGATCCGGAGAGCATTCCGGACATGACATGGGAAAGCCTGAAGAGCTACCATGATCTGTATTATCATCCGTCCAATGTCATTGCCTACCTGTATGGCCAGTTCGACCATTACGAGGATTTCCTTCAGCTGCTGGACGAAGCCTTCGCCGGCTATGAAAAGAGAACCTTCACACACGAGGACCCGGACTACACGCCCATCACCGAGCCTGTGGAAGCCACCTTTGCCTATGCAACGGAAAGCGGAAGCAGCACGGAGCACAAGTCTTCGGTCTATTATGAAATGGTCCTGCCCGGCCTGAAAGGGAACACGGACGACACACGTGCACTTTCCACACTGGCCAGTCTGCTTGACCAGTCATCCTCGCCGCTGATGCAGGCACTGTCCAATGCACTGCCCTACGGCACGTTCACAGTGAACCTGGATGAAACGACACCGGATACCGCCATGGTCTTCGCGGCCGAGACGGTCAATGGAGAGGATGCCGCGACCTTCCGTGACATTGTGGACAGCACAATGAAAGACATTGCCGCCAACGGTCTGAACCCGGATGTGGTGGACGGACTTGCCGCGAATCTGGAACTGGATATGCAGCTGTACAGTGAGGACTCGGATGTGGGTGTGAACCTGATCCAGAACCTGGCATACACATATGCCTACAGCGGGGATGCATATGAGTTCCTGAACTATGTGGATGCACTGTTCAATGTCCAGGCATGGAATGCGGACGGCACCTATGCCCGCGTGGTCAGTGACTACCTTGTGGACTGCAAGACCACGGCCCTGGTTTCCACAGTGCCTGCACCCGGCGAAAAGGAAAAGATCGATGCGGCACTGGCTGAACAGCTGGCTGCCATCAAGGCAGGCATGAGCGAAGAAGAACTGCAGGCTATCATTGACAGCACCAATGCTTCCGATGAAGAGCCCGCAAATACGGACATGATCAATGCACTGACTGCGGTCAATGTGGATTCACTGCCTGAAGAAGCCCGGATGTATGAACTCCATGACACGACCAATGAAGACGGAATCCGGCTTGTGGACGCTGTCGCCAGTGTGGACGGGGT
>ONWQ01000308.1 GCA_900321565.1 uncultured Eubacteriales bacterium | reverse complement strand
GGATAACCCCTTCGGCATGATGGTCGGTTTCTCCAGCTTCGCAACAGAAGATCAGATCAAGGCTGCCGGAATCGCTGAGAATCCTGCCGGTGGTACCATGGTCACAGGCCTGGGCTCTGACCAGAACTATCAGTGGCGTTCCTGGCCGCTGGATGAAAAAGAGTGGGCCATGTATGGCGACTACAACATTCCGTCCCTGGGCTGGGCGCCGAACCGTGCTCTGCTTAAGAATGAAAACCACAAGTATAACGCCGGCCTGCTGAACCCCGAATACTACCTGATCGGCACTGAGGACGACAAGGCCAACTTCATCAATGGCAAGAACTATCAGTATGGCGGCTATATCTCTGCCAATATGGACTGGCTCACCGCTTTCTATGAGGCCAACCCGGATGCCGAACTGGCCATCGTTCCTGTCAATGGCAAGATTGATGAAACCTATGGCACCAACCCCGGTTACCGCACGGATAACCCCTTCGGCATGATGGTCGGTTTCTCCAGCTTCGCAACAGAAGATCAGATCAAGGCTGCCTGGATGTACATGGAATGGCTGACTCAGGAAGAAAACCTTTTCACCTTCCAGTGGGGTGTTGAAGGCGAAACCTTCAATTATGATGAAAACGGCCTGCCTGTGAGCGTCAGTGATTACAACGGCGAATACAAGATGGGCGTCAACAACAACAAGGACTACTGGTGCATCACCATTGAAGCACGGCAGGCCGGTACCATAGAAGACGTCATCCGCAACAACCTGCCGCATGACCTGCCCCAGGACTTCACCGAAGACGTGATTGCATGGTACTATGACAAGGTCGCTGTCCGTGATGCCGGCTGGGCCATCGCCAATGCCCTGTATTCCGTGACCATGGAAGCAGAAGCCGAGTATCAGACCGTGCTGACCAACCTGTACAAGGAATACCGCGATAAGCTGACCATGTGCAGCGAGGAAGAGTTTGACGCACTCTATGATCAGTTCACTCAGGAATACCTGGATGCCGGATATCAGGAAGTCATTGACGAACGTCTGGCTGCCTTTGAGGCTGGCAATTCGACCCACCTGCTCAACCAGACCGCAGAAGAAGTCGATCTCAGCAAGTAATTCCAGTCATTGCGGGGCTGTCCTTCGGGACGGCCCTTCTTTTTTTGCACGGACCACCACAGGAGCATGCCGGAATGTACAGGAACCATGAACAGCATTCGGTCTGTACAAAAGGAATACGAAACATGCATTGTGCTGTCTGCCCGGTCATGATATCATGCGTCCGGGGAAATGGAGGATAAACATGAATCGATTTCATGGAAAAAAGCGACACAAACTCACTCAGACCCGCAGATGCGGGAAAACACATCCGGCTGCTGTCTGATACAGTCTGGACAGAAACCGGGGTAAGGAGGAGCCTGTGCAGTATGAACTGAGCTTTGTGTTTGTTCATGGACTTTCCGGCTGGGGAAGCTATGATGCAGCGTACAGAAAAATGCCATACTGGGGCATGCGCGGCGGAGACCTGATGCTGTTTCTACGGTCCCATGGCTTTTCCTGTTATGCGGCCTCGGTTGCGCCTGCAGGGAGCGCCTGGGACCGGGCCTGTGAACTTGTATGCACAGCTCACCGGAACGCGTGTGGACTATGGGGAAGCGCACAGCTGGATGTATGGTCATGCAAGGTTTGGCCGTGACTTCCGGGATGCACCCCTGATCCCGGACTGGAATGCAAGGACACGTCTGATCCTGCTGGGTCACTCCTTTGGTGGCGCAACCGTGCGCATGTTTTCCGAGCTTCTCGCACACGGGGATGCAGCCGAGCAGGCGGCTATGCCAGCAGAAACACGCTCACCCCTGTTTACAGGTGGTATGCAAGACCGGCTGCACAGTCTGGTCACACTGGCTTCGCCCATGAACGGCACCACAGCGTATGACCTGTTTGAGGACCCGGCGTTTGATGCAGGGACGGTCCATGTACCTTGGTGGAGCCGTGCGCTTGCCCGGATGATGTCCATGGGAACGCGCCTGAAACCGGACGGAAGGGACGCACGGGATTATGCCAGGTATGATATGCATGTGGACCGGGCAATGGCATTCAATGGGCGCATGCAGCCGCTGAGCCATGTATACTATTTTTCCGTGCCGTGCAGTTACACGACCCGGCTGAAAGACGGTACATACCGTCCCAGGCGTGGAATGGAACCTCTGTTTGTCATGCGCGCCTGTCAGATCGGTGCCTACAGTGGCATCAGCAGGGGCGGACTTGTGCTGAATGAGGTCTGGCGTGAGAATGACGGGCCGGTGAACACATACTCTGCCCGGGCGCCCCTGGATGCACCATCCGTGCCTCTGGACTGTACACACATGAAACCGGGGGTATGGAACGTATTCCCGGACTATGACGGCGATCATATGGCGCTGCAGGGCGGGCTCATGCACAGGCATGACATCCGTGCATTCTATTTGGAACTGTGTACCATGATGCTAAGCTACCGGATTCGATACAGACCCATGAAGGAGTAACAGGACAGACAGTGGGTTGATATGAGGCTTCTCCGTTATGGACAGGCTTTTTATTTTGCCCAGATGAAGCCTGCACTACCATCACGGACGTTTTATTTCTCCTGTGCTCCGGGAAAGGGTTTCAAACTGGCACACAATTTATAGTGTGATAGTTTAAACTAGCACACGGTAAATCGTGTGTTTGTGTGATAGTACAGCATCCGGTACGAAGCCTTGTCCGCCCGGTTTCAGGAGACCAAGGACAAGTACGACGTGGTCACCGCTGAGATCGCCCAGCGCGGCATCCGGCG
>ONWQ01000484.1 GCA_900321565.1 uncultured Eubacteriales bacterium | reverse complement strand
GCGGTGCTGAATCTTCATCTTTGCATGCCACATATGAACGAACCATACAGGATATTCCGATTCGTTGCAAGTCAACATATGTGCATGCCAATGTGTACAAATATAACTGTGAAAACCCGGAATGCAGGTGCAAAGTATTCATGGAGCCTCTGCCCTTTGCTTCGGCATCACAGGTTCGCACGGATGCCCTGAATATTCTTATACTGTCTGTGGCTGCATACCTGAGCAATGAAGGAGCCAGTACTGTTTTATCTGAGCTGGGAATCATGGTCAGTAATGACACCATTCAGCGCCTGCTCGACAGAATGGTATTCAGGGATGACAGGGAGATGAAAGAGGAAAGACTGGAGGATCATGCAGACAGTATAGCGAAAGAATGCACTACAAGCATTTATGATGTAAAGGATCAGCATCTGATTGCCCTGCCTGACGGACAGGACGGGACAACCATGAAAGTGTGGATGAAAAGACATAAGAGAATCCGACTTGAGAACAGAGAACGTGCCAGGGCATATGCAATCGCTATCCATACGATTCTTCAGGAATGCACGCAGAGGGTGGATCGTATCCATCTGCTGCAGTATCTGCTGGACAGAATGAAGGAAGTCTTCAATAAGAGTCAGGGATGAGAATGCCCTTTACATCGTGTTTCTGACTTTAGGAGCTTTCTATAAAGTAAGGCCGCCGGTCTTTTCTGACCGTAGCCTTACTTTATGCCTGATAAACCCGAGACAGAGTATGTATTTAAAGGATGCCAGATGCCGGTCTTATCCAAGCAGCATACGGTCATTGTCCAGCGCACTGCCACTTGTATGCTCAAACATATTCAGCAGATCCTCAACTCTGAGGCTGACCTTTGTTTCACGGTCAACGTCCACAATGATACGGCCTTCATGCATCATGATGATGCGGTTGCCGTACTGGAGTGCATCTTTCATATTATGCGTAACCATCATTGCTGTCAGATGCGAATCCCTGATCAGTTCCCTGGTCAGATGCAGCACTTTGGAGGCTGTTTTTGGATCCAGCGCAGCAGTGTGTTCGTCCAGCAGCAATAGCTTAGGCTTTTGCAGGGTTGCCATTAGCAGAGTCAGTGCCTGCCGCTGGCCACCGGAAAGCAGGCCGACGCGTGCATTCATGCGTTCTTCAAGCCCGAGGCCCAGACGCTTCAGCTGTTCACGAAACATTTCCTTCTCGTTGCTGGTGATGCCACGTTTCCACGGACTGCGATGCTGACCGCGACGATATGCAAGTGCCAGATTATCTTCAATGGTCATGGTGGCTGCTGTGCCTGTCATGGGATCCTGAAAAACACGACCGAGAAATGCTGCACGTTTGTATTCCGGCAGTCGCGTGATATCTTGACCATCAATGATGATATTACCACTGTCAACCGGAAATACGCCGGCAATGGCATTCAGCATGGTAGACTTGCCAGCACCATTCCCGCCTATGATGGTGACAAAATCGCCTTCGGCAAGATGCAGGTCTACATCGGTTAAGGCACGTTTTTCGGTGATAGTGCCAGGGTTAAAAGTCTTCTTGATGTGATTAATATCAAGCATCCTCCAACACTCCCTTCTGGGCTGCCATACGTGAGAATGCTTTTGATTTCCAGTGAGGAACAGCCAGGAACACTGCAACAACAAGTGCGGTCAGCATTTTCAGGTCATTGGTGTTCAGACCAAGCCATAATACGATCTGCATGACCAGATAGTAGATAACGGCACCCAACGAAACGCAGATCAGCTTACCGGAAAAAGTATGTAACAGTTTTCCAAAGACGACTTCACCAATGATGACTGCGGCAAGACCAATAACAATGGCACCACGTGCCATCTGAACATCTGCAAATCCCTGATACTGCGCCAGGAGAGCACCTGCAAAGGCTACGATGCCATTGGCCAGCATTAATCCGAATACCTTGGCAATATTTGTATTGATACCCTGTGCGCGTGCCATGGCACCGTTTGCGCCGGTGGCACGTAATGCACAGCCATACTCTGTCCGGAAGAAAAAGCAGAGAATCAGGATCAGTACAGCTGTGACCAGTACGGAAAACACAATAGGGTTGGAGAATGAGAGCACTCTTACATTACGTGATGTGACTAAAACATGGAATTTGTTCACATTCACTGCTGTGTTTGCCTTACCATCCATAATGCGCAGGTTGATGGAATAAAGTGCCAGCTGAGTCAGGATTCCGGCGAGGATTGCAGGTATGCCCATTGTGGTATGAAATATGCCTGTAACCAGTCCACAGAGCATGCCGACCAGGAAAGCAACGAGGAGCGCAAACCATGCGTTGTATCCGGCGGTGATCAGCATTGCTGCAACAGCTCCTCCAGTGGCCATGGAGCCGTCAACAGTCAGGTCTGAGACGTCGAGAATGCGGAACGTGATGTACACACCGATTGCCATTATGCCCCAGATGATTCCCTGAGAAATGGCACCCGGAAAAGCGTTGAACAGTTTTGCAATATCCAAGAATGGTTCCTCCTGCCGGATTGATCATAAACAGACAATCGGAGCCATGGGAAGGATTCCGATGGCTCCGATTCAACAAAGGACCTAAAATCACTCAATAGCCAGATAATCTTCAGGGATTGTCAGGCCCAGCATTTCACAGCGTTCTTTTTGGTATTTCTTCGTGAAGTTGGGAGCATATTCGATTGCCATTGTGGAAATATCAGCGCCGTTTGCGAGAACCTCGTATGCCATGAGACCGGTGGCGTATCCGAGATCGTAATAACTGATTGTCAGGGTTGCAACACCACAGCCGGTGCAGATACCTTCTTCTCCGGCAATCACAGGCTTTTTCGCAGGATCCACAACATTGGCGATGGTTTCCGTATAGCTGGCTGCTGTATTATCTGTCGGGATGTAAATGACATCGCATTCACAGGCAGCCTCAGTTACGGAAGCAACGTCATTGGAATCGGCAAAGGCATAGGGACGGCATTCATAACCAAGCTCGGTCAGATACTTGCTGATTTCATCCACCTGGTACTTGGAATTCGGCTCGGCTGAACAATAGAGAAGACCAACCGTCTTAGCTTCCGGGAAGAGCTCATGGAGCATATTTGCCTGGCCATCCAGGGGAGCAAGGTCAGAAGTTCCGGAAATATTGAAGCCGGTAACGCCTTGCCAGTCATCGATGTCCAGCGCGGTGGCATAGTCTGTAATAGAAGTGCCAAGAATCGGAATATCGGCAGTTGCTGCCATGGTTGCCTGGAGTGCAGGAGTTGCATTGGCCATAATCAGATCGACCTGAGATGCAACAAAGTCATTGGCTATGGTAGTACAGTTTGCACTGTCGCCTGAAGCATTTTTGACATCGATTACAACCTGATCGCCCAGCTTCTCATTCAGTGCATCACAAAATCCTTGCGTGGCAGCATCAAGAGCAACATGCTGTACGAGCTGCAGAACACCGACATGATATGTCGGGTTTTCCGCAAAGGCTACACTCCCAAGTACAATCAGACATAGGGACAGCATCAATGAAATGATTTTCTTCATAAACGAATTGTCCTCCATTCATTCTATACCAGCAACTGAACGGTCGAATTGCCTTATACAGAGTGTATGGCATGCGGAAAGCAGCGTCAAGGCAATCGCGGAACAGGAACAGAAAGAAAACATTGAGCTTTCAGCACTGGAACAGCAGCTGTGCATATGTCGGGAATGGCCAGTATTCTGCTTCGGTAATGGTTTCAAGTCGATCGGCAACTTCACGCACACTGTTCATGGCGGGCAGAATGACATCATGCATATAGCAGGCTTTTCCGTAAGCGTCATCGTGCAAACCTGAATGAATCAGTTTTTCATCAAGAAGACGAACGGCGGCATGAAGTTTCTGAGTCGATTCAGTGAGATTGCGCAGAAGATCTTCTTCAGGAATGCAGTTCAGACCTGGTGCATACTCCTTGATGGATTTGGCAGCCATGGCAATCTCGCGTGTATAGCGGATCACGGCCGGAAGGATTTCTCTGCGAGCCATGGACAGCATGGTTTCTGCTTCGATATGCAGGACCTTGCTATAGGATTCCAGACTGATTTCATAACGCGACTTGAGCTCGGCTGCATTAAAAATATGATGCGTTTCAAAGAGCGTGATACTTTTTTTATCGATCAGGAAGGGGAGGGCATCTACGGTGGACGGAAGATTGGGTAATCCACGCTGCTGTGCTTCCTTCACCCATGCGGCAGAGTAGCCATTCCCATTGAAAATGATCCTCTTATGTGCTTTGATTTCACGGACAATCAGATCATGAAGCGATGACTGGAAATCAGAGACATGTTCAAGTTCATCAGCAAATTGCCGTAATGATTCAGCAACAATGGTGTTAATGATCACATTACAATCAGAAATGGACTGAGATGCACCGACTGAACGGAACTCAAACTTGTTGCCTGTGAAGGCAAAAGGTGATGTTCTGTTTCGGTCTGTATTATCCTTGGGAAACTTAGGCAATACATGGACGCCAATGGTGAGATCCTGATGCCCGTGGTCCTGATATGCGGCACCGGTTTCAATTGCGTGCAGAATATCTGTCAACTCATCCCCGAGGAACATGGATATGATGGCAGGCGGTGCCTCATTTGCACCGAGACGATGATCATTTCCTGCAGATGCAACGGAAACCCGGAGTAATTCGGGATATGTGTCCACAGCTTTGATCACCGCAGTCAGGAACAGCAGAAACTGAGCACTGTCATAAGGCGAAGTGCCTGGCTCGAGCAGATTGTATCCCGTGTCTGTAACCATGGACCAGTTATTATGCTTTCCTGAGCCGTTGACTCCGTCGAAGGGTTTTTCAGCCAGCAGACAGACCAG
>ONWQ01000341.1 GCA_900321565.1 uncultured Eubacteriales bacterium | reverse complement strand
GAACTCAAGGCAGAAACTGATACAGAAAAGTACACAGCCGATGAGATCAAGAAAATGGTACTGAATCAGGTTCAGACAGCCGCAGAAGGCAAGAACCGCACAGAAGACACCGGTATGATGTCTGAAACGGGTCTGCTGCATACGTATGTCCTCCTCTATTGCGGCCGGTACTGATTGAATTCATGCGGATGATTATCTGTATTCATTTTGCATGAGGACAGCGGATGCGTCAAGCGTAAATATGCCCAGGCAGGAAAAAAACGCAAGAAAAAAGCCGGCAGAAGCCGGCGGATAAGCAGAACCTTACTTGATTTCGGAAGTGCAGTTCGGGCAACGGGTTGCATCGATGGCAATCTCGGTCTTGCAGAAGGGGCACTTCTTGGTGGTGGGCGCCTTGGGCTCTTCCTTTTTCTTGGTCATGGACATGAGCTTGTTCATTGCGCGCAGGATGCAGAAAAGCACGAAGGCGGTGATGATGAAGTTCACAACCACGGTCAGGAAATTGGACAGACCGCCGGCTACCGTATAGCCTGCATTGGCATCAGGTGCAAAGATCAGGTTCAGCAGTGGATTGATGAAGTTCTCGGTCAGGCTGGTGACAATGCCGGTGAAGGCACCGCCAATGATGATACCAATGGCCATGTCCAGCACATTGCCGCGAAGTGCAAACTCTTTGAACTCCTTCAGGAATTTTTTCATGGGACTCGACCTCCTTTAAAATAGGATTCCTTCAGAAAGTATAACATAAAGGCTGCGGATTGAGAAGGTATTCTTTCCGCAATCCTGTGGAATACATCGGAAAAACGCGGAAAAAACAGAAAAATCCTACTCTTGCAAAAAGAAAAACATATGATATAATCCCCCTTGTCGCCGGAGTGGCGGAATGGCAGACGCGGCGGATTCAAAATCCGTTGGTAGCAATATCTTGCGGGTTCAAGTCCCACCTCCGGCACGCACAGGACAGTCGATGAAAGGCTGTCCTTTTCTTTTGTGTCAGATCACAGCGTGCCCTTTCCATCTGCCGCTGCGCAGCCGCCATACGTCCATCAGTGCTTTCAGACACCAGTCCAGGACCATGGCCCAGGCAATCCCGACAATCCCCATGCGCAGCCAGAGCCCCAGGGCAAAGGACAGAGCGGTGCGGAAGACAACCGTGCAGACAATGGATGACCAGAGCGTGAAGCGGACATCCCCCGCGGCCCGCAGACCCGAGGACAGGGGCAGGGCAAAGGGCTGCACAAGCGCGGCAAACAGGTTATGAATGATTACAATGACCCAGAGCAGATGCCGGGTTTCTTCCGTAACCGCATACAGCGGCAGAATCAGCGGAACGAGCAGGGTGACCAGCAGGTTCCAGGCAAAGGCCAGCACCAGGGACAGACGGGTAAGATAGCGCATGTACCAGGCTGCGGCTTCCGTGTCGCCTGCACCCATGCACTGCCCGATGACAGTGATGAAGACCGGACTCATGGAAGTCCCCATACAGGCGGCCAGTGACCAGAGTGTCTGTCCGATCCCGTTGGCCGCGATCTGGGAAGTGCCGAATGTGGCGACCAGAGAACCGAGCACAACCTTGGCCAGCTGAAACAGCACATGCTCGGCGGCATTCGGGACTGCAATATGCAGGATCCGTGCTGCCATGTCCGTGCGCAGACGCAGTGTCTGCCCGAGCCGTATGCGGACAGGGCTCTTCCCGCGCATGCACAGGACAGTCATGATGACTGCAGCGCAGTACCAGGAGATGGTGGTCGGCCAGGCCACACCGGCTGCCCCGGCGTGCAGTACGAAGATACCAATAGCGTTCCCGGCTACATTGATCAGGTTCATGATCAGTGAGACCAGCATGGTGGACCGGGTGCGTCCCATGGCGCGCTGCAGTGCTGCTCCGGCATTGTAGACGGCATTGGCGGGGAACGACAGTGCCACAATGCGCAGGTATACACTGCAGGCAGTCATGACCCCGGGGTCCACCTGCGGATAGAGCAGACGAAGCAGCCGGTCTCCGCCCAGCAGGGTCAGAGCAAGGCAGGTCAGGGAGAGCACGCCCGCAATATGAAAGCCCTGGGCCGCGGCGAGGGCTGCTTTCTCCGTATCCCGGCGGCCGATGTACTGGGCAACGATCACAGAACCGCCTGTGGCAATGGCGGTGAACAGATAGATGAAGATGGTATAGAGCATGGTATCCAGGGAAACCCCGGAGACCGTGGCTTCACCGGCATAACTGACCATCATGGTGTCTGCAATGCTGACGACCAGCTGCAGCAGCTGCTCAATCAGCAGCGGCACGATCATGGCTTTCAGTGCCTGTCCGGAGAACAGGCGCCGCGGTGCAGGGAGCAGGGGCCTGGGGTACAGAAATCTGTCTTGCATGGAATCATTCCTGTTCTGATGTTTTCTGAGAAAGGATAGCACAGGTTGAACCTTTTGAGAACAGATATTGCGGTCTGCAGGCGGTTGCGCCGGATAAGAACTCCTGCTATAGTCTGTGGCGAAGGAACAGAGCCGGCGGAAAGCCGGGGGAGGGAACATCATGAAACTGGACACAAAAACCATGGTATGGACACGCAGGCCTGCCGTATGCTCCGTCACGGAGGATCAGGTCTCGATCACGACCGAGGCGCATACGGACCTGTGGCAGCGTACGTATTATCATTTCCGGAATGACAATGCACCGCTTCTGCAGATGCAAAGCCGGGAGCAGTATTTCTCATTCACTGTGCATACTGTGTT
>ONWQ01000291.1 GCA_900321565.1 uncultured Eubacteriales bacterium | reverse complement strand
GCCCATGCATTGAATACGCCCTGGTGCTGAGGATTCAGTCCGTCTGTTTCCACTTCAATCTCATGGGCAGGTACCGCGGCAAACGGTTTTGTGTTTGTCTTGGTCCAGTCCTGCTCCAGCTGTTCCAATTCAGCCAGATACAGTTTATCGCCCTCCGCAATCAGCTGTGCCCCGTCCATCTGAACCTCAAAGCGATTCGTGCCATGCGGGTCGCCTGTGGACGTAATGAAGACACCGGTATGCCCATCTTCGTACTTCATGATAGCCGTCACGTCATCTTCCACTTCAATATCATGGAACTGACCATAGTTCATGAATGCCTGGACTTCCTTCGGCATGCCCAGGATCCACTGCCAGAGATCCAGCTGATGCGGGCACTGGTTCAGCAGCACACCGCCGCCTTCCCCGGACCAGGTGGCACGCCAGTCGCCACTGTCATAATAATACTGGCTGCGGTACCAGTTGGTGATGAGCCAGTTGGCACGGCGTACACGGCCATATTTCCCGGACTGGACCAGTTCGCGCATCTTTCTGTACAGGCAGTTGGTACGCTGATTGAACATCATGCCGAACACAACCTCAGGATGTTTTTCCGCCTCAGCGTTCATTTCACGTACCTGTTTGGTATACACACCCGCGGGTTTTTCGCACATGACATGGATTCCGCGTTTCATGCACTCTATAACATACTTCGGATGATCATAATGCGGTACAGAAACCACGCAGGCATTGATCAGTCCACTGTCCAGCATTTCAATCGCATCCGTAAAGTATGCAATTTTATCGGACACATTTTCCTTTGCCCATGCAATGCGATCCGGATTCAGGTCTGTGATCGCAGCCAGTTCAATCTCAGGGCACCAGTTTTCCAGTGCAATGTGCCGTGCATACGTTGAGCCCTGATTTCCGATTCCGATGATACCAAGCCGTACCTTGTTTGTCATTTGTGATTTTCCTTCCTTTCTGTTATCTCACTGAAATCCCCAGCTTCGCAGGTATTCATAAGACCTGCGAAGGCATTCAATCGGATCTTCTCCATGACAGTCATCCTGCTCTACGAGCATATACCGGGTCCCGCCGGCCTCTGCTTTTTCAAAGACCCGCGCAAAATTGATATTGCCTTCGCCTACAACCGCCATCTGACGTCCGTACGCATAATCCTTCAGATGGATGCATGGAATCCTCCCGGACAGTCTTTCCAGCCATTGTGCCGGATCTGCACCACCAGCCTGAACCCAGAATGTATCCAGGGTAAAGCCCATACGGTCTGCAGGCACCTCTTCTGCAAGCCGTTCCAGAATCAGCTTGCCTTCATACTTTTTGAATTCCTGATCATGATTATGATACATGAACAGTTTTCCGCCTGCTGCAATCTTTTCAGCAATCGGGGGGAATGTTTCCATCCATTGATCATAGCTCATATTCTTTTCCGGATCAAACGCCCACCAGCCCAGGCCAATATACGGGCAGTCAAAAACCCTGTGGTCTTCGATCACCTGTTCCAGTTCTCCGGTCAGACGGGGCACCGGAATATGTGTCAGAACACATTTCAGTCCATTCCGTTCCAGCTGTTCTTTCAGCCATTCTGCCGGATACGGGCAAGTACCGGATATCTGAACATTCCGGTATCCGATGTCGGCAACCTTTTTCAGTGTTACAGCAAAATCATCCAGATTCTGACAGGTCTGCCGTACCGTGTAAAACTGTGCACCGATCTCCATTCAAGCTTCCTCCTGTATCTGATGATGTCTCCGGTGTGCTTCATATCAGACCGCACAATCCCTCGAAAGCATTTCAGTCTTCTGACCATGTTTTCAGAATGCGGTCTACTGTCCGGTTATTTCACTGCGAATTGCTGTTTTCCTGCCGTTGTCTCACATTCTTCATATAATGCATATGCCTGTCCCGTTTTCCTGTTCTTTTCCGGATCAGGCATACCGAAACGGCACAGAGGAAATGTCAGATGGTCAGCATAGCCTGTCTGTTCATTCTTCACCTTGCATATCCGCTGTTTCCGGCCCGATTCACCTTCTTTCCCGACCTTTCTGCCACCATGCTCCATATTATATAGGTTTCCTCTGCCAAATGCCACAGTTCCCTGCACTCCTGAAACAGTAAACAAGAGATGTATTTTGCCCTGGTGTATATTTTGCACTATGTCCCGTGGATTCTGCAATTGAACAATCAGGCTGGCTACCTTATAATTGATCCGGAAGAGTTTCCGGACATCGTACGTTCTCTGCAGACGGGTGCTCTGCAATACTTATTCATTCCAGTAAAAATGCCTGACGGAAGAATTTACAAGAAAGGTACGGACGAATCAGCAGCCATGCAATCGCCCCACAGGGAATAAACCACATGGATCATATTCAGAGAAGAGATGCAAATCTTGTCTATATTGCCGATGCCCGGGTTGCTGAAGAGATGAAGCAGTGCCGCCGCATTCTTCAGAAACTGAACTTCCTGGACCGCAGCGATTCTGAAGCCATCGCAGAAGTAGTTCATTCCCTGATCAACTGTGAAGGGGATGCATGGATCAATCCTCCTTTCTACTGCGATTACGGCAAGCACATTCATGTCGGAAGAAACTTCTTCGCCAATTACAACTGCACCATCATTGATGTCGCGGAAGTCACCATTGGCATGAACTGCCAGATGGCCCCCAATGTCTCCATCTATACCGCCGGTCATCCGGTACACCCGGATACCCGGAACACAGCTTTCGAATATGGCATGCCTGTCACGATCGGCGACAATGTCTGGATCGGAGGCAGTACAGTCATTCTGCCCGGCGTGCACATCGGAAGCAATACCGTGATCGGCGCCGGCAGTGTCGTAACCCATGACATTCCCGACTGGGTCGTGGCTGCCGGGAATCCCTGCCGTGTACTCCGTCCGGTTACGGATGCGGACCGACGGACAGACTTCAGGCACCGGCAGATCGATGACGAGGCCTGGCGTCAGATCTGTGCCATGAATCACTGGGATCCGGATACCTGATCCCGCAGCAGCAGGCAGAACTGTAACTACCGTCTCCCAGAAATTTATAACAGAAAGAAGGGTAATTGTATGCTTCATGAACTCAGTTTCCTCTCCTACAACGAGCGCGACATGGTACAGGCCTGGGTCTATGTACCCGCATGTGAACCCAGGGGGATTATTCAGCTGATCCACGGTTTTGGTGAACACTCCAGACGGTACCTGCATATGATTGTCGCATTCATGGACGCCGGCTTTATTGTTGCTGCCGATGATCATGTCGGCCATGGAAAAACAGCCATCGTCAATAACACCTGGGGTGACTGGGGTTCCCGCGGTCCCGAAACCATGCGCGAAGATGAGCACACGCTCACGCGTCTGACCAGGGAACTGTACCCGGGACTACCTGTATTCCTCTTTGGTCACAGCATGGGTTCCTTCATTGCCCGGGATTACATTGCCCATTACGGCGACGAGCTTCAGGCTGTAACACTTTGCGGAACCTGTGGCGCTCTACCTTCCCTTTCTGAAACCATGAGCGCACTCCAGGCTGCAGTCGATGCCGGGCAGGGAGATGCATCCGATCCCGCTTTTACCGGGATGCTTTTCGGGTTCATGTTTGCGCGGATCGATGAAGAAGTCAGACTTGGCAATGAATGGATCTGTCACAGTCCCTGGGTTCAGAAAGATCACGCTGAAGACCCGTTTGATGCTTTCACCAGACCGGTCAATAATCGCTCCATGCTCTATTTCTGCAAAATGATGGATTGTATTCAGGGCACCGCCTGGGCGGAAAAAGTTCCCGTCAGTCTGCCGGTTTACAATATTGGAGGCGACCAGGACCCGGTCGGAAACTGGGGCGAAGGTGTATACCTCACTTCCAATCTTCTGGCCTCCACCGGACATCAGGTAACCACAAAGCTATATTCAGGGTATCGTCACGAGATTCATAACTATGACGCCATTAAGCGGGATGTGGAAGAGGGAATCATCCGCTTCTTCCTCAGCCACCTTCCATAAGATCAGACTCCAGCCCGCTGCCATGCAACAG